>JAYTTC010000226.1:0-7687 GCA_043745255.1 Verrucomicrobiales bacterium | reverse complement strand
CTACGTGAAGGCGGGCGCTCGCTTGGAAAACGCGGAGTGCTTCGACGCTGGGTTCTTTGGATATCTGCCCCGCGAGGCCGAGATGATGGATCCCCAGCATCGACTCTTCCTGCAATGTGCCTGGGAAGCGCTCGAGAACGCGGGCTATGATCCGAGTCAATGTCCTGGTGCGGTGGGCGTGTTCGGGGGCTGTGGACAGAATTCCTATCTTCTCAACAATCTCTGCACCAATCCGCGCACCCGTCACCTGTCGACCGACTTCACCACCATGCTCGGAAACGATAAAGATTTCCTGGCCGTACGGGTGGCTTATAAACTGAATCTCAAGGGGCCGGCCGTCACCATACAGACGGCGTGCTCCACCTCGCTGGTGGCGGTGGTGCATGCCTGGCAGGCGCTGCAGGGATTTCAATGCGATGTCGCGCTCGCAGGAGGGGCTGCGGTCCATGCGCCGCAGGTGGAGGGCTATCTTTATCGGGAGGGAATGATTCTTTCTCCCGATGGCCACTGTCGCGCTTTCGATGCCCGGGCTCAGGGTACCGTTTCAGGGACTGGGGTGGGCTTGGTGGTGCTGAAGCGCCTGGCCGACGCATTGGAAGCGGGCGATCAGATTCTGGCCGTAATTCGCGGAGCCGCGACCAATAACGACGGATCCCTCAAGGTGGGATTCACAGCACCGAGTGTCGAAGGACAGGCCGAGTGTATCGCCACCGCTCAGACGCTTGCGGATGTGCCGCCCGACACGATTTCGTATATCGAGACCCACGGGACGGGGACCCTGCTGGGCGATCCGATCGAGATTGCGGCGCTGACCCAGGCATTTCGAGCTCAGACGGACAAAAAGCAATTCTGCGCCATCGGGTCGCTGAAGCCGAGCATCGGGCATGCGGATGCTGCGGCCGGCGTGGCGGGTCTAATGAAGCTGGTGCTTGCGCTGCATCACAAAAAGATTCCCGCGAGCCTCCACTTCGAGGAGGCCAATCCGAAAATCGATTTCGGGAGCAGTCCGTTTTTTGTAAACACTCAACTGAAAGACTGGAAACCCGGTCGAACCCCGCGTCGCGCGGGAGTCAGCTCCTTCGGTATTGGAGGGACCAACGCGCACTGTGTTTTGGAGGAAGCTCCAGAGCCGATCTCGGTGACCGCCAGGTCGTCACGTCCGGTTCAGTTGCTCGTTTGGTCGACGCGCAATGAAGGCACGATCGATGAAGCGACCGCGAACCTTGCCGCACACTTCAAGGGAGTTCCCGATCTCTCGCTGGCGGATGCCGCCTATACTCTCCAAACCGGGCGTAAGGCCTTCGCGCACCGCCGGGCATTGGTGTGTCGGAATGTGAGTGATGCTCAGGCCATTCTCTCCAGTGGTGATCCTCGACGCTGGATCCAGGACGAGGCGCGGATGGAAAATCCGCCGGTGGTTTTTCTTTTTCCCGGCCAGGGCGCGCAGTTCGTTCGGATGGGAGAGGAGCTCTATCACACCGAGCCGGTGTTTCGCAAAGAAGTCGATACTTGCTCGGAATATCTCCTTCCGCTACTCGGGCTTGATCTGCGCAAGACGCTCTATCCGGATGTTGCAGAGGAAGCCGCAGCGCGCTCCCGCATCCACGAGACACGCATCGCCCAGCCGGCTATTTTTACCCTGGAGTATGCATTGGCGCGTTTATGGATGTCGTGGGGAGTTCAGCCCGCGGCGTTGGTAGGGCACAGCATCGGAGAGTACGTGGCGGCGGTGCTCGCGGGTGTTTTTGCTCTGGATGAAGCCTTGAAACTGCTCGCGATGAGAGCGCAGCTGATGCAGTCATTGCCCGGAGGATCGATGCTGGCGGTGAAGCTCCCGGCAGGCGAGCTCGAGCCGTTGCTCGCGGGAAAAACCCTATCCGTGGCCGCGGCCAACAGTCCCTCGCTCACAGTGGTCTCGGGTCCCACGGCCGCAATCGAGGACCTGCGGGAGCTGCTATCGCAGCGGAAAGTGGCGAGCAAGGCTCTTTCTACCTCCCATGCATTTCACTCGGCGATGATCGATCCGATTCTCTCCGCGTTCACCGAGCAGGTCAGGAAGACACGGCGTTCCGCTCCCCGAATTCCGATGATGTCCACACTCACCGCGAAATGGTTCGGCGCAGAGGATGCCGCAGACGCGGAGTATTGGTCCCGGCAGATGAGAGAGTCTGTTCGTTTCGTGGATGCGATGCAGGAGGTGCTTTCCGATCCACAGCGAATCCTGCTTGAAGTCGGACCGGGACAGACCCTCACTCCATTTGTCCGCCAGCATCCCGGCAAGAGGGCCACGCAGCTCGCGATTGGATCGTTGCATCCCACCCAGGAGGCGAATCAGGACTGCCAGTCGATGCTGGCTGCGTTGGGTCGTCTCTGGTCGGCAGGGGTGTCGGTGGACTGGACGCGGTTTTCCTCAGGTGAACCTCGTCGTCGTGTTGCGTTGCCGACCTATCCCTTCGAGCGCATCCGACACTGGGTCGAGCCGGGGGCCCGGTCCGAGCCCGCCTTAAGTTCCGCCACCGGCGAAGCCCGGTCTATGTTCGACTCTGTCCGTTCGCCCTCCGTGACCGTTGGGATCGCAGCGGAGCTCGTGGTAGATGACGACGATTCGGCCGCAGTAGAGCGACTGATGGCAGAGCAGTTGGAGGTCATGCGACAGCAGTTGGACTTGCTGAAATCGGGTGCCGAATAGGATCGCGCGCTGCCGATATTGCCTACCTCGCCAGATCGGCTGACTTCTCGTCTCTAGGAAGGGGCGAGTGGAGTCACCTTGGCACCCATTTTCAAGCGGTACTTAAGAAACCAGCGGAGACACCCGATTATCCCAAAAGTGGTCCTTGATGTTCTGCAGGTACACATTTATTTCTGATTGGGTGTAAGTGCCCAGTTGCATGGGTTCGGGAGGGGTTGTGTCTCACACGATTCTGACCCATAGAATAGTTCGACTGTCCGTAATATTGAAATGCCGTCAGCGCCTCCCAATCCGGCTGCCGATTCAGCTCGCCTAGACGAGCTGCGTACCGGCGTGTTGCAGCTCTTGAACGAGACTTCAGGAATGGACGCATCGCAGATCGATGCGTCCTCTAGTTTCCTGGAGCTCGGGTTTGATTCCCTCCTGCTCGTGCAGGTCGCGCAAGCGATCGAGGCGCGATTCAGCGTTAAGGTTTCCATCATTCAGCTGATGGAAGACATCTCCTCCGCGACGGCTCTGGCCTCCTATCTTGATCAGCGTATTCCCGCAGGGAAGCCCGTGGCGACGCCCTCCGTGCCTCCGGCCGCCGGTGCCTGTTCCATCAGCTCGAAACCGGTGGGAGCCGCGCCACCGGCGGTGTTTGCGCAGCAGCGGGCGAGTGCGAACTCCCGCGCGGCCAATGCGAGCGCAGCTTCGTCACTGAGCGGAACTGGGAACAGCGTGGTCGAGCGAGTGATGGCTCAGCAACTCGAGGTCATGCGGGAGCAGCTGGACGCACTGCGCCAGCTCGGCAGGAAGTCTCCGGATCCGGAGCCGGTGGCCGCTCAGACCCCTCCCACTCCATCGCGTTCTGTGCCAGGCCCCAATGCTGCGCTCGCCGTGAGCACCGCTCCGGTGGTGGCATCCGAGGTGGGACAGGGGACCTATATTGCTCCCTTTCAACCCCTGCAGATCGGAACCAAAGGCGGTTTAACTGAATCGCAGCAGTCTTATCTCAACGGATTCATCGCGCGCTTTATCGACCGTACGCGTGAATCGAAGCGACTCACCCAAGCGTACCGCGGAGTGCTGGCGGATGCTCGTTGCACGACCGGATTCAAGCTGGCTTGGAAAGAGATCGTGTATCCGATCGTCGGCGCGCGGACCGCAGGACCGAAGATGTGGGATGTGGACGGCAATGAGTATGTCGACATCACGATGGGATTCGGGGTTCATCTCTTTGGTCACTCCCCCTCTTTCGTCACCGAAGCCTTGCAACGGCAGTTGGTGGACAGCATGTCCATGGGGCCGCAGACCGCGCTGGCGGGTAAGGTTGCAGCTCTTATCTGCGAGCTTTCGGGATTTGACCGCGCTGTGTTTTGCAGTTCGGGAACCGAAGGGATGATCGGATTGGTTCGTGCGGCGCGCACCTTTACCCGACGCAACCGGATCGTGATCTTCAACGGGTCCTATCACGGTTGCAATGACGTGACACTCGCGCGGGCGATCTCCGGCGGTGCCACCCCCAAGGGGATGCCAGTGGCTCCGGGCGTGGATCCCAAAACGGTTGGAGACGTGATCGTGTTGGAGTACGGGAAGCCCGAGTCACTCGCGATCATCGAGGCGAATGCAGGCGAGCTGGCAGCGGTGCTGGTGGAGCCGGTGCAGAGCCGACAACCCTGGCTGCAGCCGAAAGAGTTTTTGCAAAAGCTGCGCGAGATCACTCAGAAGCATGGGGTGCTTCTTGTGTTTGATGAGACCATCACCGGATTCCGAAGTCACGGCCGGGGTGCTCAAGAGTTTTTTGGAGTGCAGGCCGATGTCGCGATGTACGGGAAGCACGTGGGCGGGGGGTTACCGATCGGCGTGATAGCGGGACGTCGCGCTTACATGGACACCTTTGACGGAGGAGCGTGGCAGTACGGCGACGACTCGTATCCAGAGCAGGAGAAAACCCTGTTTACCGGCACCTACTTCAAGCATCCGCTCACCATGGCCACCGCTCTCGCGGTGCTCACCCGACTTAAGGCCGAGCCCGGGTTGCTGGACGATGTGAACCAGCGCACTGAGCGTCTGGTGCAGGCGCTAAACGAGGTTTGCGAAAAACGGAAGTCTCCTTTCCGAACGGCCTGCTTTGGATCCTTGTTCAAGCTGCGATGGAACAGCGAGCCGCCCCTGAAGAACCTCTTATTCCATCACCTGATCAGCCGGGGGATTTATTATCCGATCGAGACAAATAACTGCTTCCTCTCCACAGTGCACACCGACGCCGACGTTGAGCAGATCGTGAAGGCCTTCGACGAGAGTCTCGAAGCCATGCGCTCGAACGGTTTTTTTTTTGACGGACCCGTCGGCAAACCACAAACCGCGGTAGCGGCAGCCTCTGCTCCTGTTTCCACGGCTGCTTTGGGGGCTTCGACTGCGAGTTCGATATCGCCTTTGGCTCGTTCGGCACAGAAACTCTCTGTCACCCAGGAGGCTAAAGTTCCCAGCGGCAAGACGGTGTTATTCTCGCTCTATTTCTTTGGGGACTACCCACCCGAATACCAGAGTGACAAGTACCGGCTCCTGTTCGAGTCGGTGAAGTATGCCGATCGACAGGGCTTCGATGCGGTTTGGCTGCCGGAGCGACATTTTCATTCGTTCGGCGGGCTCTCCCCCAATCCTGCGGTCCTCGCGGCCGCGCTCGCCGCCATGACCGAACGCATCCATGTGCGCGCAGGCAGCGTGGTCATTCCCCTGCATCATCCGATCCGGGCTGCGGAGGATTGGAGCCTGGTGGACAATATCTCCGGGGGGCGGGTCGGTATTTCGTTCGCCACGGGATGGCATCCCAATGATTTCGTCTTCGCCCCGCAGAACTACGAGCAAAGGCATAAAATCACACAAGAGGCGCTCGAGTTCATTCGCAAGCTCTGGCGCGGAGATGCGGTGACCGTCACGGGCGGCGCAGGGAATGAGCTTCAGGTTCGATTGCACCCGCAGCCGAAGCAGCGCGAATTGCCCGTCTGGATCTCAGGGGTCAGCGCCGAGGCTTTCAAAACTGGTGGGAGGACTGGGGCGAACATTCTCACCAATCTCCAGGTTCTGACTCTTGAGGAGCTTGCGGAGCGAATTCGACTCTATCGTCAGGCGCGGGCGGACGCGGGATACGATCCCAAGGCCGGTCGCGTGACCGTCCTCCTTCACTCATTCATCGGAGAGCATTTGCAGGCCGTTCGTGACCAGGCTCGCCAGCCTTTCCTGAATTATGTGAAGTCCGGTCTCGATATGAGCTCACGCAAGGTGGTGAGCGAGGGCGGGAACGTGAACGTTCGCCAGGTGCCCGAGGCGGAGATGAGTTATCTTCTTGGGGCGGGCTATGAACGGTATCTGAATCAGAATCGAGTGTTGATCGGCACGGTGGATTCCTGCTCTGACGTGGTGGAACGATTGATCGAGGCAGGCACCGACGAAATTGGCTGTTTGATCGATTTTGGAGTTTCGGCCGATGAGGCATTGCGAAGCATGGAGTTCATCGCAAGGCTTCGCCGTCGGTTCAGCGGTGAGGACGGTTCTCCCGCCCTTGCCGCTTCGAACTCTCGAGATGAACCCTTGCAGGTTCCGTTGACCGATGGACAGAAGGGCTTGCTGCTGCTGGCCCAGATCAGCGACGAGGCTCATCGCACCTACCAGGAAGCGGTAGGAGTTCGGCTGACCGGGGCACTTGATCTTGGCGCACTTCGAAACGCGTTTAACGCCATCGTCGCTCGACATGACGCCTTGCGCACCACCTTCCCCGCGGATGCGGATGGACAATGGGTCCACCCGCATCTGACGCTCGACATTCCTCTTGAAGATCTCAGCGAGTGGTCTGGCGAGGAGCAGAATCAAAAACTCCGGGCCGCGCTTCTGGCGCACGAGAAGGAGCTGATGGACTTGGAGCGCGGACCCCTGATCCGCGTGCGATTGTACCGACTGCGAGCGGAGGAGCACGCCATGGTGGTCACAATCCATCATCTGGTTGCGGACGGTCACTCTTATGGAATTCTGTTCCAGGAGCTCCGTGAGTTCTACTCGAGCTCAATCACCGGACAGCCGATCACTCTCACCCCACCGATGCAGTATCGGGATTATGTCGCGTGGCTGTCCGAGCAATCGCTGACCGCCGAAGCGATCAAGAGCAGGGACTACTGGCTGGCCAAGCTTGCCGGGGGATTGCCGGTCCTGGAACTCCCTACCGATCGACCGCGCCCTTCGATCCTGACCTACCACGGGGATCGTCTTACGGCAGTGATTCCGTCGGAAGTCGTCCGTCAGTTGCGCAAGGTCGGCGCAAAGCAGAACTGCACGCTCTTCTCCGTGTTGCTGGCAGGATATCAGCTCTGGCTGCACCGACTCTCCGGACAGGACGACGTCATTGTCGCGATCCCTTCAATGGGCCCACCGCTTTCGGGCAAGAACGATATTTTTGGATATCGCATCAATGTTCTCCCGGTGAGGAGCCGCATTTCGGGCTCTCCCTCGTTCAATGCCTATCTGAAGGAGCTGAGACAATCGGTTCTCGAAGCCACTCAACATCAGCTCTCCTTTGTCGGAGCTCTCCTCGGCCAGCTAGGCATCCGTCGCGACCCGAGTCGAATGCCTCTCTTTTCCACCATCTTCAATCTCGATCGTGCTTCCGCCTCGCCCGGCTGGGCGGGCGTGGAGGTGGGTGAGTTTACTCTTGCGGCCCGGAATCCGAGCGACACCGCCAGGTTTGATGTCTCGGTGAATCTGCTGGAGCGTTCGAGCGGCGAAGTGTTTCTGGAGCTGGATTTCAATACCGATCTCTTTGATCGCTCCACGATGGAGCGGTGGGTGGGACATTGGGTGACCTTGCTCAGAGGGGTTGCCTCAAATCCGGAGCAACGAATTTCGGAGCTCCCCCTTTTGGACGGCGTGGAGAGGGAGCGATTGGTGAAGGAGTTGAACGGAACGGAGCGGGAGTATCCGAGGCAGGAGAGGATGCCGGATTTGTTTGAAGCGCAGGTGGAGCGA
>JAYTTC010000225.1:0-7687 GCA_043745255.1 Verrucomicrobiales bacterium | reverse complement strand
GCATGCCCGTCGATCTGGAACATTGGGGTGGAGTAGAGCCGTTGCGCGCCAAAGTTCGGTGGGTGGAACCCGCAGCGTTGACCAAGGTGTCCGCGCTCGGCGTGGAGGAGCAGCGGGTGAACGTTATCGCGGATTTCATCACTCCGCCGGGTCAGCGCGGGAATCTGGGCGATCAGTTCCGAGTGGAAGGGAGGATCGTCACCTGGAGTGCGGCTTCGGTGGTGAAGGTGCCGTCGGGGGCTTTGTTTCGTCGCGGTAATGAATGGGCCGCATTCGTCTTGGAGGAGGGGCATGCCCGGATTCGCTCGGTCAAAGCAGGCCGTGCCGGAGGGGCCGAGACTCAGATTCTCGATGGCTTGCGAGAGGGGGACGAGGTGATCCTGTATCCCGGCGACCGAATCCAGGATGGAATGCGTGTCCAACGGATGAAGCTCTAGCAGGCCGTCGTAATTCGAACGTGCTTACGCAGGATGCGCTTCCCTGAGGTATCGATTGGCTCCAGGTTTTTCTGACTGTCGGCCTGCTAGAATTCAAAATCCGGCTGCCGGATTTTGAGGAAACTCAATCGGACTCTTTAGAACCTTCCGGTTATGACTGTTTGCATTCCCCCCACCCTCTCTTTCAGCCAATTCTGTAGCGTGCGCCGTATCGGCGCATCCCCGCCCCGATCGTCCGATACAGACGACACTCCCGACGCCGACTGTCGTGTGGGCCGTATCGGCCCATCTTCGCTCCATTTTTCTGATGGTATTCGGACGGTGTTTCAGAGAGATTCACCGAATAACCCATGAGTCAACTCCGAGTCGTCCGCGCCTCACGTTCTGTGCTATGAACTGACGCGCTTCTGTCGTATTCATGACGTAACCCTTCCCCTTCCCCGAACCCACCTCTCAGATGTTTATGAGCCCAACACGCCCTCCGATCCTGACCCGCCCCTCCTTCGTTGCTCCATTGCTCCTGCTGGCCCTGCTCGCCATTCCAATGTGCGCTCCGGCCCAAACCCCGGGGGTCTTCAGGGAGTTCTTTAAGAATCAAAGCACCAACGACAATTCGTATCCCGCTACGGCTGCGTTCACCAATCAGGTCGCATCGACCCCCTCAACTCTCCCCGATTTTGAAGCGCCGCAGAATGCCGGAGACGGCTACGGTCAACGTCTTCGGGCTTTCGTGATCGCTCCGATGACCGGCGATTACCGCTTCTGGGTTTCTAGTGATGAGTGGTCGGACCTCTTCCTCAGCTCGGATGAAACGGCGGGGAATCGAGTGCGCATCGCCAATGTTTCCGGTGCGACGGGCTACCATGAATGGAATCGGGAGCAGAACCAGAAATCGGTTCCGATCGCTCTCCAAGCCGGACGCCGTTACTATATCGAGGCGATCCACAAGGAGGGCGGCGGCCCGGATCATCTCGAGGTGCGGTGGCAGATTCCGGATGGTTCCGTCGAAGAGCCAATTCCCGGTAAGGTGGGATCGACTCTCCGGCTGATTCCCTACAAGACGAACGCGATAACCGCCCCCGTGCTGCTCTACCCTCTGACCAACGTGACGGTCGTGGAACGGCGTTCAGTGACTCTGGTCGCTATGGCGAACAATCAGTCGCCCGTCACCTATCAGTGGCAGCAAGCGGGCGCGGACCTCGCAGGAGCCACGGGATCTTCGCTCACGATCTCAAGCGCGGACCTCACCCGGGACAATGGACAACGCTTCTCCTGTCGGTTGAGCAACTCGGTCCTAACCACCAACACGGTTGAAATCACTCTCACGGTGTTGGCCGATACGACCGCGCCTACCCTCACCCGGGTGGCGTACCTCGATTCCACCCACCTCCAGGTGGTATTCTCTGAACCCATTTCTGCCGACTCAGGTGCGCTGATCACCAACTACACCTTGAGTTCCGGTGCGAGTGTCACGGCGGTTTCTCAGGCCGACGCGCAAACCGTCACCCTGACGACCTCCGCGCTGACCTACGGCTCTCCCTATATTCTGACTGTGAATGGTGTGGGCGACGCGATGGTCCCTCCGAACGTCATCCTACCCAACTCCAACGCCTCCTTCCTGGCGCTGGAGTTCACCTCTTCCGACGTGGGCAAGGTCAGTGTCGCAGGAACCGCCAAACCGGTGACCGGGGGCTTCGATCTCTCGGTTTCTGGCAAGGACATTTTGGGGACCTCCGATCAGTTCCAGTACAACTGGCAGATCCGTAATGGCAATTTCGATGTCCAGGTGCGCGTGGCTTCGATCACCGCTTCCGATGCCTGGGCGAAGGCTGGTTTGATGGCCAGATCCTCCCTTGCGACCAACGCCGCGTTTGCGATGACCCTCACCACTCCTGGAGTGGAGGGAGCATTTTTCATCTCCCGCAGCGCAGCGGGAGTGTTGACGGTGCCGGTAGGGAACTTTCCACCCAATTATCCCGACACGTGGATCCGCCTCCAGCGCGTCGATAATTTATTCACCGGCTTCGCGAGTCGCGACGGTCAGCACTGGATGAAGCTCGGTTCCAGCGCGGTGGGAGTTCCGTCCACGGTTTATCTGGGGATGGCCCTCGCAGCCCGTTCCACGAACACGGTTGCCAGCGCTCAGTTTCGTGAATTCTCCGACGTGACCTCCGTTGCCAGTTCGGAGACGCTGAGCCAGGTGGAGCCTGCCGGTCCGTCGAGCCGCAACACCCCACTCGCTATTACCGAGATCATGTACCAGCCGATCCCTCCTCGGCCTGATTTCACCAACAGCCTCCAGTATGTCGAACTCTTCAACTCAAATCCTTATTTCGAGGATGTGAGCGGGTATCATTTCGAAGGCGATATTCAATTCACGCTGCCGGCGGGCACGATTTTGCAGGGCGGCCAGTATTTGGTAGTGGCCGGCGATCCGGACTCGATTCGTCGAGCGTACGGGATTTCGAACCTATTCGGCCCCTTCACCGGTTCCTTGAAGCGCAGTGGCGTGGTGCGACTGGAGGACAAGATCAATGCCGTAATGCTCGAGATTCCCTATTCAAATCAACCCCCATGGCCGGTGGCTGCGGATGGCACCGGCCACTCGCTGGTGCTGGCGCGTCCTTCGCGCGGAGAGGGCTATCCGGACGCTTGGGAAATCAGCGATCGCAAGGGCGGATCTCCAGGACGGCTCGATCCTGTGGGCCGCGAGCCACTCCGTGGCGTGGAGATCAACGAGTTTCTAGCGAACAGCACCGGAACCACTCTGGACTATGTGGAGCTGTACAATCACAACAGCCAGTCGGTCGATGTCTCCGGTGCCTGGCTCTCGGATTCTCCCACCACAAACAAGTTTCGCATCCCGAATGGCACGGTAATCCCAGCCGGAGGCTTCCTGTCCTATGACGAGACCCAGCTGCACTTCAGCCTCAGTGCTCAGGGGGAAACGCTCTTTCTGGTGAACTCCAACCGCAACCGAGTGCTCGATGCAGTGCGATTTGGCGATCAGCGTCCGGATGTCTCCCTAGGACGCTATCCGGACGGCGGACGGGAGTGGTATCCGATGAAACAGACCAGCCCAGGCGTGTCCAACGTGGGGATTCTCATCGATGACATCGTGATCAACGAACTGATGTACAAGCCGCTTAGTGGTGACGACAACGATGGCTTTGTGGAGTTGTTCAATCAGGGAAATAATCCGGTGGAAATCGGTGGATGGAAATTCGTCTCCGGGATTTCCTTCAAGTTTCCCCCGCTCACCGTGATTCCTCCCAAAGGCTATGTCGTGGTGGCGCGCAATAAGGTGAGACTTCTCTCTCGTTACCCGGGCGTTCTAACTGAACAAAACACCTTTGGCGACTACAGCGGCAAGCCGACTCGCGATGGAAATCGAGTGGCCTTGGCGATGCCATTGCCCCATGTGAGCCTCGACACGAATGGAGTCGCGGTGACCAATATCATTTATCCGGTCATCGAAGAGGTGACCTTCGGGCTGGGAGGACGCTGGGGCGAGTGGGCGGACGGAAACGGAAGCAGCCTGGAACTCCGCGATCCGCGCGCGAACCATCGGCTGGCCTACAACTGGGGAGACAGCGACGATACCAAGAAGGCGCCCTGGACGGTGATCGAAGCGACAGGGTTGGTAGACAATGGGACCCCCTTCGATGGAAACGTCAATCGACTTGAGGTCACCATGCTGAACTCGGGGGAGTGTTTGCTCGATGACGTGGAAGTCTTTTCCGGCACCAGCGCGGCGAACAAAGTGGGAAACTCCGGTTTCGAGAGCGGTCTCGCGCCGTGGGTGGCGCAGGGAGATCACGTTCAATCCACTCTAGAAAGTGGTGAGGGCTATAAGAGTGGTAAATCGCTTCACATCCGCGCTACAGCGCGGGGAGATACCGGCGCGAATCGGATTCGCGTTGCGCTGGCGACGCCCGTGGTCTCAGGACAGAGTTGTACCCTCCGTGCCAAGGTAAGGTGGCTGAGGGGTTGGCCTGAGTTGGTCATTCGACTCAAGGGCAATGGATTTGAGCTTCCCGGAGTGATGCAGCTTCCGACCAATCTGGGAACTCCTGGAGCTGCGAACAGCCAGGCGACTGCCAATACCCCGCCGGCGATCTCGGAAGTTCGGCATACTCCGGTTTTGCCGTCGGCGAATGAGGACGTTGTGATTACGGCGCGGGCTCAGGATCCGGATGGTTTGAAATCGCTGACCCTGTTCTATCGATTGGATCCCGCAACCAACTACGCATCCTTGGCGATGACGGATGATGGGAAGGGGAGAGATGAGGTCGCGGGCGATGGGCTCTTCAGCGCGGTAATTCCGGGACGGAGTTTTGGCACCCTGGTGGCTTTTTACGTCGAGGGCGTTGATCAGGCAATTGTTCCGGCTACCAGCCGGCTGCCTGAGGATGCACCGGTGCGCGAATGCCTGGTCCGATTCGGAGAGGTCACTCCTGCGAGTGGCTTCGCGAGCTATCACTTTTGGATGACGGCGAAGAACGTGAAGGCCTGGACGGGTCGTCCATCGCTCAGCAACGAGCGGACCGAGGGGACCTTTGTCTACGGAAATTTCCGCACGGTTTACAACATGGGCGGGAAATACGCAGGGAGTCCGTATCATCAGGGTTTTGAGTCGCCGGTGACGGCTGGGTGTCACTACTCCTTGGAGTTTCCCCTCGATGACACCCTGCTCGGAACGGAAAACTTCAACAAGATCCATGCCCCAGGCAATGGTCCCTTCGATGATGACACCGGACAGCGCGAGCAAACGGCCTACTGGGTCATGCGCCAGATGGATCTGCCTTATAACTACCGACGTTTTGTGGCGTTCTACTTCAACGGGAATCGAAAGCAGCAAGGTACCAGTGTGTTCATGGAGGACACCCAGACACCGGGCTCGGACGTCGTACGTCAGCGGTTCCCCAATGATAGCAACGGCAACTTGTATAAGATTCAGCCGTGGTTTGAATTCGACGATGTGTCGGTCGTTGGCGGTGGTGGGGCGGGCTTCAATAATGTCTCCTGGTGCACTTTGCTAAACTTTTACACCGGGCCAAACGGCGACCTCAAAAAGCTCGCCCGCTATCGGTACAACTGGCTGACGCGCGCGGCGAACGGGACCGCAAATGACTATACAAACGTCTGGGATCTGACCGATGCGGCGAATACCCCGTCGCGTGGAGACTATGTAGCCAACATGAAACATCTTGCCGAGATGGAAGAGTGGCTGCGGATCTTTGCGGTGCAGCATTCGGTTGGAAACTGGGACAGTTTCGGAAACCGCAACGCCCAGAACATGTACGGTTACAAACCCACTCGAGGCAAGTGGACTCTCATGAGCTGGGATTTCAATATCGTGCTCGGGAATTCTGGATCGGACGGCCCGGCCGGGGATGATTTGTTCCAGTACAACACCGCCGATGCCGCGATGCTGCGAATTTACCAGACTCCGGAGTTTCGCCGAATGTATTTGCGGGCGTTTAAGGACATTGTCGATGGACCCATGAGCGGGCCGGCGGTCGCATCGCTGGTGGACGCGAAATACGCGGAGATGACCGCCGGCGGACTCAGCGTGGGTTCTCCAACGTCGATCAAGACCTGGATCACCCAGCGGCGAGCTTTCCTCGCGTCGGAGGTGAAGAAGTATGGAACCAACTTCAATGTGTTCGGCACCGCCAGTTATACGACCAATAGCGATCTGGCGCTCCTCACCGGATCCGCCCCGCTGGAGGTGAAGAAAATCATCGTGAACGGAATTGAGTATCCGCTCTCCTGGGTCAATCCGAACAATAAGATCACCGATCCGAGCTATGTGACGACATGGCGAATCCTGGTTCCACTTGTGCCCGGCAACAATACGCTCGTGGTGGAGGCGGTGGATCGGTTGGGGGTCTTAATCTCTGGGATGAGCAAGACTCTGACGCTGACTCGCACCACTCCCGAAGAGGATCCGCGCGGAGTGATCGTGATCAACGAGATCAACTACAGTCCTTCGCTGCCGAACGCTTCCTTCATTGAGCTCTACAACACCTCCACCACACAGAGCTTTGATCTCTCGGGCTGGAGATTGGATGGCGTGGGATACCTCTTCCCGGTCGGCAGCGTCCTGAGCCGAGGCCAGTATCTGGTGTTAGCGCGCGATCGTGTCGGGGTATGGCGCGCTTTTGGCACGGATGTAGCGGTGTTCGGACAGTACAATAGCGGGCTTTCAGATGCCGGCGAGGTACTGAGTTTGGTGAAACCAGGACTCACCCCAGCGCAGGACGTGGTCGTCGATCGCGTTCGCTACGAGCCGGGACTTCCGTGGCCGGAGTCGGCTAACGGATTCGGGTCCTCGCTGCAAGTGGTGGACGCATCCAAGGAAAACAGTCGGGTCAGTAACTGGGCGAGTGCCGCCGATCAAGGGTGGGTGAAAGCGACTCTCACGGCAACGAACAAGAGTCCGCGTTTGCTTGTCTATTTGACCTCCGTGGGCGATGCCTTCATCGACGATGTGTCCCTTACCGGACCCGACGGGAAGGAGCTGGTGGTGAACGGAGGGTTCGAAAGCTCCCTCACTGGCACCTGGCGCGTGGGGACGAACTTGGTGAACTCGACTCTGACCTCGGCCGTAGCTCATTCGGGAAATAGCAGCCTGCACTTGGTGAGCACGGCTCCTTTCCCGCTGAATGGGGGCACCAATCAGGCCCTCTGGCAGGACGTCGCCCCGTTCAGTACCAATCAATACACGCTCAGCTTCTGGTATCTTTCCACCACCAACGCCTACGCACTGGTTGCCCGGACGCTGTCGAGCTCTCCTTTCTTGCTGAATCGTCAGCTCGCTCCGATCTATGCCACTCCAGGAGAAGCCAACAATGTCATCGGCGCGCTCCCTGAATATGATGACCTGTGGCTCAACGAGGTCCTGCCGTACAATGTCACTGGATTGCAGGACAACCAGGGAGACCGGGATCCCTGGGTTGAGGTCTACAATGCGGGGAACCATCCTGTGAGCCTCGCAGGGTATTTTCTGACCGATGATTATTCGCAACTCGAGCGATGGGCTTTCCCATCCACCGCCGTTCTGCAGCCGGGCCAATTCATGGTGGTGTGGGCCGATGGTGAGCCGGAGGCGAGCACAGCCACGGTGCAGCATGCCAGCTTCTCGCTGGCATTGACCAACGGCTCGATCGCTTTGGTGCGCTCAATCGCCTCGGGGCCGCAGATCGTCGACTACCTCAACTACAGCCGACTGGCTCCAGATCAAT
>JAYTTC010000224.1:0-7693 GCA_043745255.1 Verrucomicrobiales bacterium | reverse complement strand
CGAACTCGTCGCCTGCCAGCTGCCAGCGCACGAATTGATCGAAGGGCATGTCCGCGTTCAAAGCCTGGATGACGAAATCCCGATAGTGATAGGCATTGGGACGATCGGTGTCATGCTCGAAGCCTGAGCTCTCGGCAAAGCGCGCGACATCCAACCAATAGCGCGCCCAGCGTTCTCCATAGCGCGGACTCTCCAGCATTCTTGCGAGGAGACGGGGCCAGGCTTCGGGGGAGTTATCGTGGATGAAGTCGTCGACCTCCTCAGGAGTCGGAGGAACCCCGAGCAAATCGAAGGAGGCGCGGCGAATGAGCGTTCGAGGATCGGCTGGAGGGCTAAGATCGAGCCGCTTCGCTGCGAGAGGTGCACGGAGAAACGAATCGATGGGATTTTGAGCACCGTGGCCTTGGGCTGACTCGGTCGGTTCGACCCGCCGGAGTGGCTGGAAGGCCCACCACTGGCGGTCGCTATCCGTGACATGAGCTCGGGGAACTCCTTTGACCCTCGGCACGGGGTGACCTGGAGGGAGCACGGCCGTTGACGGTGCTTCAGCCCCTGCCGAGAGGAGGGCGACCGAGAGGAGTAAAACGCTTCCGGATTTCATCTTGATGAGTCAGCACAACTGCGTGGGAAATCCTGTTCTTCGGTGGCGCAAATGCCAAGCGAGGTCGCGACCTCTATTTGTTACCGGCTCCTTGTGGACGCGGTCCTTCTCCCACCAGGGGTTGCGTGCTGCGGAGGTAGGCAAAGAGGTCTCGCGTCTGCTGGTCGTTGAGACTCTCGAGCAATCCTTCGGGCATCAGCGACATTCCAGCCGGTTTAAGTTCCGTTAGCTCCGCCCGAGCCAGAATCACATTCTGGTTGTCCAGACCGCGCAGAACGAGGGTCTGATTGTCCTGCTCGGCGAGAAATCCTGAGAGCGAACGTCCGTCCTTGGTTTCGACGGAATAGTTTTCAAACCCTTCGCGGATCTCCGCGCTCGGGTTCACGATCGCCAGCAGCATCGATTCCAGATCGCCTCGGTTGTGCACCGTGAGATCCGGTCCCACCTCACCCCCCTGACCAAACAGTTTATGACAGCTGCCACAGGTATTCTGAAAAAGGGTCCTGCCTTGATACGGGTCGCCGTTGCCGCCTTGGATCACACCGGTGAGCCGGTGGATCTTCATCTCCATCTCCGCAGTGGTGGGGCTTCCTGTGTTGGGCCAGATTTTCGCCAGCAGTTGCTGCAGTTCCGGATTCGGGTGCTGCTTTAATTTGCGAACAATACCTAGGGGGAGAGTTTCAGGCTTGATCCCAAGACCAGACCACGAGGTTCCCTGCGAGCGAATGGATCGAGCCAGCTTTAGAGCCCAGATCGGCCGGCTAGCCAACAAGGTTTGCGCAATGGCGAGCGACTCGCGTCCCAGCGCGGGATAGGCGCTCAGGACGGTGTCGGCGATCTCCGGATCGTCGTAAATCTGAAACGCCGAGAGAATGGCCTTTCTTAAGCCTTCGTCTCGATACACCCCACGATAGGCCTTGCTGAGCGCAGGAATGGCTCCGGCTACCTTCACCTCGCTCATGACTGCCAGAAATTCCATTCGCTCCGCACGCGATGCGGTTTCGTCGCCGAGAACCTCAATTGCTTTTCGCATCGCGCGCGGATCGTTTTGTCGGAGAGAAAAAGCCGCCGAACTGACGCCATGTCGAGACATCGCCTTCACCAGAGCGTCCGGAAGTCCGGCGAGTGTGCGTCCTTTGTAGGCCATCTCAAAACCGGACATCAGGCGGCGACTGTGCTCCACCGAAGGAGAGAGCTCAAAGAGCCGCGCGCACGTCAGCAAATCTCGACGCGATCCGGTCTGCGCAAAACGGCGTGTCGTTCGATCGAGGAGATGAGTTTCCACGAGTGGACTCCGCCAGAACTCCGCATCGGAGAAGAGCTGCACCACCTCGTCGCGATGCTCCTCGCATTGGGCCTCGATCGCCCACCAGAGAAGAAGCGGCATTCGATTGTCATTGGCGTCTTCGCCTCGCAGGGCCAGAGCGCGAACGATTGCCAAACCTTCCTTAGCTGGAAGCCGTTTTGCGGTTGCGGCGAGTTGATTCCGCACTTCCAGATTGGGCTCTCCCGCCGCCATCGCGCTCAGCCGACTGGCCAGCGCCGGTGATGCCTGGAGTTGATCCCCCGTCAAACGCACGGTCCAGAGTCGAACGAATGGATCAGAATGCTCCAAAGCCTGGAGCGCCTCAGGCTCATTCAGGCCGCCACTCAAGTTCAATGCCCATAGAGTTTCCAAAGCCAGCTGGCCCGTGCTCCGATGCAGTGTCTTCGAGAGTGCGGGGATCCACGAAGGATCATGTCGATCGGCCAGAAGACGCAGGGCAGTCTGGCGCACCCACCGATTGGGATGCTCGAGGCGTTCGATCCATTGAGAGGGCTTGAGCTGTGACAGGTCCTCCGCACGAGTGGGTTTGCTGCCCTTGGCCTTGAGTCGGTAGATCCGACCGTTACTGGTGTCGATTTTCCCCTCGTTGTTTCGATAGTGACTCACTTGTTGGTCATACCAATCGCAAACATAGATGGCGCCTTCGGGCCCGACCTTGATGTCCACCGGACGAAACCAGCGATCGTCGCTGGTCACCGGACGCGAGATATCCCGTGTGCGAAAAGAGGAGCGGTCCGGAGTTATCTCGCTTTCCACAATCCTGCCCTGGATCGGTTCCACGCCGAACAATCTACCCGTGTAACGCTCCGGCAAGGCTCCGTGATCGTAGAGGACAAAATTGTGAGTGAATCGAGGGACGCTTCCATGGGGCATGGGTGGGAGATAGCCAAAAGCATACGGGTTCGAAAGCGGTCCATGTTTTTCAAAGCCTTTTTGAAGATAGGCTCCTTGCAGATAGTGGAACCCTCGAGTATCGCCGCCATTATGTCCTGAAAAAATTCGCCCCTTGCTGTCGATCTCGCACCCGAATGCGTTGCCACCTCCCTCGGAGAACACCTCGTAAATTCGCTTCTCAGGGTGATAGCGCCAGATGTTCTGACCTTGTGAATAGATTGGTTTCACGTTCTTCGATTTGCCATCGGCTGCATAGACCTGGATATTCGCCGTGACCGTGCTGCCTTGGGCCCCGTAGAGCCAGCCGTCCGGCCCCCAGCGCAGGGAGTTGGCGACACTATGGGTATCTTCCAGGCCGAACCCGGAAAGGCGGACTTCCGGATCGCCGTCGGGCACGTCGTCGTGGTTCGCGTCAGGATAAAAGAGAAGATAGGGCGGGTTCAAAACCCACACCCCGCCGCGTCCACGCTCCACGGAGGTGACAATGTTAAGACCGTCGAGGAAGGTGGTGTGCCGATCGAAGGTTCCGTCGCCATCGGAGTCTTCATGAATGCTGATCCGATCGACTCCCTTGAAGTGGTTCGGCGGCGGAGGTGGCACTCGATCGTAAACCGCGCGCCAGACACTATCGCGACTGACCATTTTGAGCCCTGCAGGGGATGGATATTGCCGATATTCGACAACCCACATCCGCCCTCGCTCGTCGAAGTTTAGGAACACCGGCTGAGTGATCAAGGGTTCGGCGAGGACTTGTTCCCACTCTAGGTCGTCGGCGACGCGGAATCGCGTGGCGGCCTCTTTTGGACTGAGCGCGGGAGCTAGAGTTTCTTGCGGCAAATCCAACGCGGCTGCGCTTGGAGGGTTCTTCGCTGCGTCAGGGGGCGGAGTTGCCGAAGGGCGCGTGCTGCCCTCGATCGGCTCGGCCAAAGGCGGGGGAAGGGGGTCGTGGAGGCACCAGAGAATTCCGTTGAGCAGCAATCGACGAAAGGCGGGCAATTGAAAGTCGTCGGGGTTGCCCAGCGAGGTGTAGAACACTCGCCGATCCTGCGCTGTGTTCACCCAGGCCACAGGCTCCACTGCGTCCTGCCCTTCGACGCGTCCTTGCAGGAGCGATATCGTGGTGGACGCGAGGTTGCGGCTTTTGTAGAGGTGCGACGTCACCTGGAACGTCGTGGATTTAACCCCCGTCAGCAGGGGATGAGAGGCATTGGCCGGGACCGGCTCCACGATACTGTGGGGAGCGGCGGGCGGCTTGTTGCCATAGTGGCCTTCGTAGTGGCCGCCAAATACGTCCAGATCGAAAGTAGACCACGACGTGAACTCCTCGCGGGTCGGCTTCGCATCGAAGGCATGAGTCGCTGTGCGGATTCCAATGAGCGGCTTGCCGGAGTCCAGGTGAGCTCGAAGGAGCTCCATCATTGCCTTGGGCGGCGTGCGACGTCGCACGCTGACGATGACCAGATCCGCATCACGAAGGGCTTCGTAGTGGGTGAAGTTAGGATCCCCATCGTTCGTCGAGGATAGTACATAGGAGACCTGGTAGCCTCGCCACTCGAGTTCCTTCCGAGCGAACTCGGGCAGGGTCTCCCAAGTATGATACTCGTTCTCGCCGATGATCATCGCGATTCGCTTTTTGACGTCGCCCCGGAAGCGGAAAGGCTCACCCCCAAGAAAATCCGAGCTCGTGATGCTAGGACACCAATACTTTTCGATGTGCTCCACCACCAGTTCAGTGCCGCGAAAGTGAGACACATAAGGCGGCTTTCGATGATTGTACATCGAATCGGTCAGATCCCGCATGAGTAGAACGTTCTGGCCCTGAGCCACCATCTGGCGGATGGCGAAGGGCCGGCCAAGCACGCACATGTTAATGTGAACGCCCATGACGATCACGTTGGTGATGCCCCGTTGGCGCATGAGGTAGAACGCCTCGGCAGAATCCGTAATGGCATCGCCCTCCCTGATTTCCAAGGCAGGATGCTGCCGAGTCCAGGCTCCGTACCCAGGGCACTCTGGGCAACCGTCACAACCTCCGTCGGAGTCGTCGATGGGAAGCGCCGGCTCCTTCACTCCGCTCAGAGTACACCAGCCTTGGAGCGGAATCAGGGTTTCGACCTTGGGTGCGGCCTGCGCGAGCTTGCGGCCGGGATGATCCTTGTAGAAATCCAGAGTGTCGCTCGGACAGTGGATGATGAACATCCCCTTGCCTCGGGCCGCCTTCAGCACCTCGTTCATCCGCGCCGCCATTTCGCCCACTCGCTCGGTGGCGTCGGGACAATGGTGTTTGTCCCACATGTCACAGACCACCACGGCGGTGTGCGCGGGATCCCACTGCGCTTGCGACTCAACGAGTCTCGATGAGGATTCGCCGCCCACTGAGGGAGCCCGGGTGCGGGTGTGCAAGGTGAGGGTTTCTCCGCCAAGTGCTGACAGCGCTAGAAAACTAAGAATTGAGGCAAGGGTTCCTGCCAAGTGAAGAAGATGTTTCATGAGCGTAAGGTTGTCGCTTCGCCGAGGCACTGAATTTGGATTCCGAGACTTGTCCCGGTCAAGGGCGGCTTCGAATTTTGTCGAGTAGCACGGCCCCGAGGATCACCAGTCCGAGCACCACTTTCTGAGTGTAGCTCTCCACATTGGTGAGGTTCATGCCGTTCTGAATGACTGCGATGGTGAACGCACCGGTCAAGGTGCCGAGCATTTTTCCCTCGCCGCCATTGAGACTGGTTCCCCCGACGACGACCGCGGCGATGACATAGAGCTCATACATGTTGCCATAGGTGGCAGAGCCGCTCTTGAGCTGTGAGGCCATGATCACGCCACCCAATCCGGCAAGCAGCGCGCTGGCAATGTAGGCGAACATCAGCACCCGCTGCACCGGCACCCCGGAGAGGCGCGCAGCCTCTCGGTTGCCGCCCACCGCGTAGAGATATCGTCCGAGCCTCATTCGCGACATGAGCCCATGGGCCAGCGCGTACAAGATGAGCATGAGGACGACGGCGTTTGGCAACTTCAGGACACTCGCGCCGCGACCCAGCCAGACGAAGGAATCCGGAATTTGATAAATAGACTGTCCTTTCGCCAAAAGGTAGGCCAGCCCGCTGGCGACAAGCATCATGGCGAGAGTCACGATGAAGGGAGGGATGCCGAAGCGAGTGATCATCGCTCCAGAGAACGCTCCGATGATTCCGCACAGCATTACAGCGGCGATGCAGGCGACCGCCATTCCAGTAAGCGTCGCATCTACTCCTCCTGCGAAATCCCGGATGAACTTGGCTGCGAGCACCGCAGAAAGCGCGAGCAGACTGCCCACGGAAAGATCGATGCCGCCCGTGACGATGACCATCGTCATCCCCACGGCGACGATCGCGATGACTGCAATTTGGTTGGCGATGTTGAGCAGATTTTCCGTCTTGAGGAAGTTTGGCCACCGATGGCTTCGGGGCATCAGCACGCGTGGATTACCCAGGGCCGGGAAATCCACCCCAAGCTGGGAGAACACCAGCCATGCTCCCGTGCTTCGGGTACAGGCGATGGCATCTAATTTTGCTCCCGACACGATGAGTTTCTGCATCGCTTCTCTGGCGTCGCTGGGCTGACCTTTGATCCGTGCGACGACCTGCGCACCGGACGCGGCGAGCTCTCGTTCCAGAGTCGCAGTGAAGGTGTCGTCGTCAGGTTGATCGCTCGCGGCAATCATCACGCGTGGTGTTTTCCCAAGCTCCAACCGGAGGAGAGTGGCGACTTGTTTTGCGGCTGTTTCTCCGCTAGGCGACTGCTCACTGTAGGTCACCAGGCTGAAAAACGTGCAGAGCAACAGCAGCACCAAGAGCATTCCGTAATCGGCAAAGAATCGAGAAAGTGATGGTTTCATACCGTCAGGCTACCGCGAGCTGCATGATCTGTTCCTGTGTCGCCCTGCGTGCGTCCGCAATTTCACCGGTGACGCGCCCTTCGTGCATGACCAGGATACGGTCGGCCATGCCGAGCACCTCCGGAAGTTCTGAGCTGATCATGATGATGGCTTTCCCGGCGACGGCCAATGCGTTCAACAGGAGATAAATTTCGTACTTGGCACCGACGTCGATACCGCGAGTCGGCTCGTCGAAAATCAGCACTTTGCAATCGCGCGCCAGCCATTTCGCCAACACGACCTTCTGCTGGTTCCCGCCTGAAAGATTGCCGGCGCGTTGCTCTTGATGCGGTATTTTGATCTGGAGCAAGTCCACGTAGCGGCGGAATTCTTCGCGTTCGCGACGCAGGTTTACGAAACCGAGGCGTGAGAGCCACGTGAGGTTTGGAAGGCCAAAGTTCTCTCGAACCGAGTGCCTGAGCACGAGTCCCTGGAGTTTGCGATCCTCGGTCAAAAGTCCGATCCCGGACGCGATCGCCTCCTGCGGTGAGCGGAGGGTGAGATCCTTGCCATCGAGTCGGATTTGGCCGGCATCGCGTGGATCGGCTCCAAAGATCAGACGTGCCGTTTCGGTGCGCCCGGCTCCGACCAGACCCGTCAGAGCCAGGATCTCGCCGCGGCGGACAATAAACGAAACATCCCGCACCGCTTGACCCCGTCGCAGGCCTGAAACCTCCAGCCGAGGGGTGCCCAGTTTAGGCTCTCGCGAGGGAAACTCATCCTTCAGCTCGCGGCCGACCATCAGCTCGATCATTCCGTTGCGAGTGATCTCGTGGATGGACCGGTCACCCACATTTCTGCCGTCGCGCAAGACCGTCACCCGATCCGCAATGCTGAAGATTTCATCCAGCCGATGGCTGATGTAGACGATCCCTATTCCTTGTCGCTTGAGGTCCCTGATGATCTCGAACAAATGCTCCACCTCGTGGGAGGTGAGCGCTGCGCTGGGCTCATCCATCAC
>JAYTTC010000223.1:0-2105 GCA_043745255.1 Verrucomicrobiales bacterium | reverse complement strand
ACGATCGAAGCCCGTCCGACATTCTTCCCGAAAGTCTTTGAAAAACTCGACTTAACTCACATTTCCGGCGCTCGACTCACCACGCCCCAATGAAGTTCTTGGGACGGCGTGACCACCTACGGCATGCCCATGCACCACGATGCCGGCGCAGCATACCTCACGCGATCAAGACGTGAGCCTGCGCACTGAGATTCCGAGCGAACCCTGAAAACACGGCTTCCGATGCCATAATCGCATCTGATGTAGCCATTGGGCTACCGGCGCAAAAAGAGTATTCCCGGATGAACTCGAAAAGAAAGTGCAGCACGAAGCCTTCCGAAATCTGATCTTCACCGTCTCCAACCAGTGCTGTGTTTAGATACAAGCCTGCCGTCATCGACTCCTCGTAATCCTCCTCGACATCGAGGTCATGGTTTCTGGACAAGATGTAATTTGCCCAAGGATGGCAAGCGGCAAGGGCTGCTCCATTTTCCAGGTGAATTGCGAGGCTCTCCAACGGCTCATCGATCTGCACGGGCTTCTCCTTGAGGCCGCACACTGCATTGAAGAAATTGCCCACGCCGAGATTCACCGAGTTCATCAACACCTTCTTCACAGTCGCGCCTTTTCGGCAAATGACGAAAATGTGATTGGTGTGAAGCGGGAGGACGAGGCGAAACCGAGCGATATGAGACTTCTGAACCACGCTGGATCCTCGTGTGTCGAGCCGTGACACCGCCATCGTGTTTGCCACGCCGAACGCGGCGAAGTGGCAGGTTGAGTCTTGACGCTCAAGGTAGCTGAGCTTGTCCGCTCCGTTTGCAACGGCCTGCACGATGAGGGTATCGAACTGGAGGCGATCCCTGGCTTCATAGCCCGTCTGGATAGCTCGGTCGTGCAATCGCAAAAGGGGCGCAACGGCCGCAGGGTGGTCATACCCAACACACACCCGTATCTCCCGTACTTTCCGCTTATCGTCCGGGTTGGGCGCGAACGCACCTGAAAGCCCTATGCTACCTTGAATGCGCTCAAGACCCTTCCTAACGAAATCTGGAGGTTGCAGCACAGGGTATGTGTCGTCGTACAACTTCGCGTCGCTAAGTCGCTTCGTGTACTTGGTGAGTTCTCGGAAGGTGTCCTTAGCTCGTGAGAGGAGACAGGTCTGCCCGTAGTGGTCGCGGAGATGCGACTCCAGTGCCTCAACGATGCTTGGTTGGGCGGCTCGGTAGTTGGCACACCGCCGCGAGAACTCAGCGAGGCCATCCAGCGTCAAGATATCGGCCGGATCGAGTCCAAGCCCCCTTGCCACCTTCGCAATCAGCCGGTGGTCGTCACACCCCGTCCCGTTTGCAATCCGGTACATCGTCTTCACCGGAATGCTATTCGCTATCGCGAAGGCATTCCGGTTCGTGCGCTTCGCCTTCAACGCAGCTTCGACCACCGTCCCTTTGGTTGTCATTTTCGTCGGCGACTTCGGCATTTCTCTGCCTCCTCGATCGCGACAATAGTTGGCCAATACGTGGGAAAAGTGCTGGTGTAGACTGCTGTTGCGAGGGGACGGCCGGAACAAGTCGGCACTCCCGCTCCCGGTTGCGACCGCCTCACCACCTGAACCGTCTTGCTGGCCATACAACGGTTCAGGACTTCTTTATAGGAGTATGTATATGATTTCCGACGAACTCACCACGCCCGAGACGGTTCTGCCGCTCCCGGCGAATCCCCAAGTCGAAGCGAACGCTGTCGAGCCGGCGAACACAACGCCCAAGTCAGCTTCGCCCGCGATCGACAACACGCCCGCCAGCCCGCCGCACGCCGACCAGAAAACCGTCGAAGAGCTCTCCGATGTCACCAGCAAGACAATCGAGCAGAACAAACGCCTCCATTGGGCGAAGGAAGCCACCGCGTTCACGGGCCGGCGAGTCGCAGCGGCGTGTGACCGTGCGCTGGTCCTGGGCCTCGCTCTAACCGGAATCGCCGCGGTCAAGTGCCTATGCTGCTGGCTGAAGATTCCGCTACCGTTCGACTAATTCTACTGTATCCGTTGGAGAGCAAATTCTATCGTAACTCATTGATCCATAGCCCGTTGCGCCATGAAAGCACGTGCTCAGAATCAGAGTGACGCAAAC
>JAYTTC010000222.1:0-2120 GCA_043745255.1 Verrucomicrobiales bacterium | reverse complement strand
AGACTCTGCGTCGCAGGTTGCCCCATGAGGGCAGGCGGGCCACCTCGACTCAGGAGCCCACAAATCCGCCCGCATTCCGGCCATCCTGCGGGCCGAGCGTGCTCACGCGGCAGTCCTACAGGTTTGCGCTTACGTTCCGGAGTTTTCCGAAGTCATTGCCGGGCTTGATTTCTCACTCTGCGCCCGTAGTGTCTGCGCCTCTGGTTTTATGCAACTAAGCAACGACGAGATTCGCCGGTATTCACGTCACCTCATCCTGCCCGAAGTGGGCATGTCAGGACAAAAGAAAATCTGTTCTTCCAGCGTGCTATGCATCGGCGCGGGTGGATTGGGTTCTCCTATCGCGATGTATCTCGCCGCCGCCGGTGTGGGCAAGATCGGACTGGTGGACTTTGACACCGTCGATTTTTCCAATCTGCAACGCCAGATTCTCCACACCACGGCCGATGTGGGGCGCCCCAAGGCGGAATCCGCCAAGGAGACGATTCAGGCCCTGAATCCCGGAGTGGAGGTCGTCCTGCACAACACTCGTTTAACGAGTGAGAACGCGATGGAGATCATCTCCCAGTACGACATCGTGGTGGACGGCACGGACAATTTCCCCACCCGTTACCTCACCAACGACGCCTGCGTTTTGCTGAAGAAGCCAAATGTGTATGGCTCGATCTTTCGATTCGAAGGCCAGGCCAGCGTTTTCGCCCCTCACATGGGCGGCCCGTGCTATCGCTGCCTCTATCCCGAGCCTCCGCCTCCGGGGATGGTGCCGAGCTGTGCCGAAGGCGGCGTGTTGGGGGTGTTGCCTGGAATCATCGGATGCATCCAGGCCACCGAGATCCTGAAGCTGGCCCTGGGTAAGGGAACTTCGCTGATCGGGCGGCTGCTCCTCTTCAACGCGCTGGACATGAAGTTTCGCGAGTTGAAGCTGCGACGTGATCCCAAGTGTCCCCTCTGCGGCGAGAAGCCCACCGTCACCCAGTTGATTGATTACGAGCAGTTCTGCGGGATCCCGCAGGAGCCGATCGCTGCGACGTCCAATCCGGACGAAGTCACCGTGCAGGAAATGAAGCAAGCACTGGACGACTCGAAGCTCAGGATCCGCGTGATCGACGTGCGCGATCCGGATGAATGGCAGATCTGCCATGTCGAGGGAGTGCAGTTGCTTTCGCTTGGCTCGCTCCCCCAGCGGTTCACCGAGCTTGATCCCAACCAGATGATCTATGTTCACTGCAAGAGCGGTGTTCGCTCCATGAAAGCGGTGAAGTTCCTGAAAGAGCAGGGCTTCAAATACACCAAGAGCGTAAAGGGCGGCATTCACGCGTGGTCCGATGAGATTGATCACTCCATTGCGAAGTATTGACCCAGCAAGTCACTGGATACTATGAGCACATTCTCCCGGCGTCATTTCGTTCGCACCGCCCTGGTGGCTGCGGCGGTCACCGCAACTCCCCGGAACCTGTTCGCCGCAGAAGGCGGAACCGGCAAGACAAAGCTGGGGATGGACAACTTCGCCGTTCGGGCGATGAAGTGGAAGGGCGCGCAGCTGATCGACTACGCTGCCAGCCTGCGACTGGATTCCTTGTTCATCACCGATCTTGATTCCTTTGAGAGCCTCGAGACCGAGCATCTCAAGACTCTCCGATCACGTGCTGCCGACAAGGGCCTGCAGATCCAGCTCGGGACGTGGAGCATCTGTCCGACCTCGAAGTCGTTTAAGAACAAATGGGGCACGGCGGAGGAGCATCTCGCACTGGGGCTGCGAATGGCGCGGGATCTCGGATCGCCTGTGATTCGAGTGGTGCTGGGATCGGCTGAGGACCGAAAAACGCCAGGTGGAATTGAGCAACGGATCGCGGATACGGTTAAGGTCTGTCAGTCGCAGAGGAGCCGCGCGATGGACCTTGGCGTGAAGATCGCCGTGGAGAACCATGCTGGGGACATGCATTCGCGCGAATTGGTCACGCTGGTTCAGGCGGCTGGAAAAGATTTTGTCGGCGTGAACCTTGATTCCGGGAACGCCTGCTGGACAATGGAGGATCCGCTGGAGAACTTGGAGAATCTCGGGCCCTATACCCTCACCACCAGTCTGCGGGATTCCATGATTTGGGAATCCACCGATGGCG
>JAYTTC010000221.1:0-2124 GCA_043745255.1 Verrucomicrobiales bacterium | reverse complement strand
TGCGGTAGCGAGTGAGGGCACGATTATCGCGTCGCATCCCGCAGTAGTGGCAGTTCTCACGGCAGAAGTTCGACACCTCGACCACCCCGCGAACAAAGACCCGACTGCCAAAGAGCTCCCTGGAAAGGGCGAGAGCGCGGTGGTGCAGGCTTTCCTGAAAATCACCGTTTGCAGTTAGTTCCTCCCAGCCTGGGAAGTAATCGGCGGTCATCCCGGCGATTAAATCGGGCGAGCGCTGCGGAAGCAAACCAAACTCTAGCAGCCTGCGGCAATTCTAGGACACGCTGCGGAGTGTCTACCGACCGTAGGTTCTGCGTCCCGGCGTTTCCGCTTGGCAGGTCCGGCTCATCTCCTACTCTGTGGACGTGAATTGGCCCTCCAGTTGCGCGGCGGTGATCCCTTGCTTGAACGAAGCACGTTCCATCGGAGCTTTGGTGAGTCAAGTAAGCACTCGGCTTCCCACCGTGATCGTTATTGATGACGGATCCACGGATGGCACCGGAGATCAGGCGGCACTGGCAGGAGCGTTTGTGCTGCGTCATACCTCGCCGATGGGAAAAGGGCGCTCTCTTGCGGCCGGATGGGAGGAATCGCGTCGACAGGGTTTTGTCTGGGCGCTCTCCCTGGACGGTGACGGTCAACATTCACCGAGTGACATCCCAGCTTTCTTTCAAGCGGCGGAGTCGAACCGTTCGCATCTGATTATCGGCGACCGGATGGGCGATGCCTCACGGATGCCGTGGATCCGGCGGACAGCCAATCGGTGGATGAGTCGACGCCTTTCATGGCTCGCAGGCCAAACGTTTCCCGATTCTCAATGTGGCTTCCGACTGGTGCACCTGCCGACGCTGGCTCAAATACCTATCACCGCGTCCCATTTTGAGATTGAATCGGATCTTCTCATCCAGTTCGCGCGAGCGGGAGAGCCCATTGCGTTCACGCCTATTCAAGTCATCTACGCCGATGAGCGCAGCAAGATCCATCCTCTCCATGATACCCTGCGATGGTGGCAGTGGTGGCGCACTGCCCGGTCGAAACGGAACGTCACGGCGGAGCGAACCCCCCGCCTGAAGTCCGCCCCACTCACTCGGTCAACCTGACCTACTTCAGAGTCACGGCCGGCGCCACATCGAAGGCCGCTCCCTCCTTGGTGCTCCGGACGAAGATGCGTCCATTGCTCACGATCGGAGTTGACCAGCATTTTCCGTTCAGAGCCCGGGTGCGCGCGAGTTCGCGATATCCAGCAGGATCGGCCTTCAACAGCACGAGCTGCCCAGCATCGCCCAGCGCCAGCAGGTGTCCATCCACCAGAATCATATTGCCAGCACCAAAGCCTGCCTGAGACCACTTCTCCTTGCCGGTGGCGATCTCGATGCACTTCACCGGACCTGAGCCATACTTTTTGAAGCTAAACATTCCGTAGAGATAACCGTCGGACACCACCGGGGTGCTCCAGTGATTGCAGATCTCATTGCCCGGAGTCCTCCAGAGTTCAGTCGCGGTCCAACCGTCCGCTCCCTTGGCGACTTGCACCGCCCCGGAACCAACGCCGTAGCCTGCAGAGCAATAGACGATGTCACCTGAAACAACAGGGGATGCGGCAGTCGAGGTGCTGAAAGGGAATTTGTAACGCCAGAGAGTTTTACCGTCCGATGTATTGCAGGCGATCAATCCAGACTGAGTGAAGAAAATGACCTGCCGTTGGCCCTGCAGAGTGACGACCACCGGCGTGGCGTGCGTGATAGCGTCGCTCTCACCCTTCCAGACCACTTTGCCCGTGCTGCGATCAATGCCCAGCAACGACTGTCCCTCGCCGCCACAGGCGACAAACACCAGATCTCCATCGATCACGGGTGAAGCCGCATTCTGCCAGGAGATATTCTTAGCTCCATGGTCCGCCACCAAATTCTTGCTCCAGGCTGGCTTGCCCGTTGCGGCGTCGAGGGCCACCAACGAGAGGCCAGCGGAGAGGGCATAGACTTTCCCGTCAGCGAAGGCAGGAGTCACTCGAGGACCATCCCCGCCGCTGTTCTCGGGAGTTCCCGAGTCGCCTCCGCCCTGAAATTTGCTGACGCCCAACACATGGGTCCAAAGCTCCTTGCCGGAAGCGGCATCCAAAGCCAA
>JAYTTC010000220.1:0-7792 GCA_043745255.1 Verrucomicrobiales bacterium | reverse complement strand
TCGCCGCGAACGAGCCTGCCGCGAGCGCCGCCAAGGTGGTCGTGTCGACCGATCTCGTATCCCCGCACTGGGTGATCAGAAATCCGCCCTTATCGATGATCAGGGCAGTCCCGGCTTCGGTGCTGCGAAGTAACTGATCCATGGCTCGTTCGAGCTCCAGGATATCCTCTTCGTAGAGTTGGGGCAGCGTGGGCATATCAAGCGGCTTTGCGCTGGCTCTCGTTGATGAACTTGTGGAGAAGCATGCGCGTGATCATGTTGAGGGTTTCGAACACTCCCTCACACTTACTAGCTGAGGCCGGAAACGAGGGCACCTGTACATCTCGGTTGTTCAACAGAAACTCGAGATAGTCCATCGGAGCGGCATTGGGCAGATCCCGTTTGTTGTATTGAAGAACATACGGTATCTCGGCCAGATTCAAGTTTAGCGATTTGAGGTTTTCCTCGAGGTTCGCAAAGCCCTGAACGTTCTCCTGCATTTTTTCGTACTGGGAGTCAGCGACGAACACGATGCCATCCACGCCCCGGAGCACCAGCTGGCGCGTGGTGTTGTAGATGACTTGGCCCGGTACGGTGTAGAGTTGAAACTTGGTCTTGTATCCCTTGATCGCAACAGCCTCGATCGGCAGGAAGTCGAAAAAAAGCGTTCGATCTGAGCTGGTGGCGAGGGAGACCAGCTTGCCTTTGCTGCCTTGAGCGGTCTGGACGTTGCCATGGACCTGCACCAGATTGGTAGTCTTGCCGCCCAGCGCGGGGCCGTAGTACACGACCTTCACCTGTAGTTCCTTGGTCGCCTGATTAATAATTGCCATAGTGGGTGGGGAATCGGAGCTTACTTGGAATGCCGACTGAGCTCGTCGACAATCATCTTAATGGGTGCGAGCGGAATCGGTTCATCCACTTTTCCGACCACTGCGAAGTAGATGATTCCCGCGTTAAAAACCACGAGTGTTCCGCTGGGCGTGGCCAGAGTCGCACTGATCAGATCGCCGGTATTGAGCTCCTTCAGGAACTGTGTGAGGCGTGAGTAGATTTGGGGCAGGAAGGCCGCTGTCGCTTCAGCCTTCCAGGGAGATGGCATCTGGGCAGCCACCATCAAGCCGTCCTGCATTGCGATGACCGCTCCGCTTACACCGCGTATGCGTGTCGTATTCTGAACGATTTCCTGCGGAGTCCAGTTGCGTTTTCCGGGCTGGCCGAACAGCTCGCCCAGGTCCGCTGGCGGCTTGCGAAAAAATTGAGTGGTCGAAAACGCGGAGGGCGTGACGCCAGTGCTACCCGCGTCGGCGGAGGACTTGAGGGCACCCTGGTCGGTCGCGGCCGGTCTTGAAGCGGACGCCTCACCCACGGCGATTTCCGAGCCCTGGTTTGAAGGTGCGGCCGCGGAGAACAATTCTGGAATGTCTATTCCAGTGTCGGTTTTCTTCGGCGTTTTCAGCGCTTTCACCTGACCCAAGAAGAGAGGCGCGATGACTTTCAGAGGAAGAGCAATCTGCTTGTCGGCGAAGTCAGCTCCACACTCTGGCGGGAGCGCAGGCACCATCCAGGCCCGAAGCTGACGCCACGGATACTCGATCTTGCCTGATTTCAGAACTCGATTCACTTCCTCCACTGGCAGCTCGAGCTTCACCCCTTGAACCTGGCATCGAGCGATTTCCGAGCGCAGAGAGTCGGGCCAAGCGTCGTCCACCATGGCCAGCGGAACACTCAGGGTGGATGAGCCTGAGGCGGTGGTCAGCGGAGCGGCGGCCGTGGAGGAAGTTGCCGCCGGAGGAACCCCTGCGGGTTTGACCACAGCACTCGCGACTGGCGCGGCGACCGCCTCAGGGGTCGGGGCAGCTGCGTTCTCCGAAACGGCATGGAAGAGATCCGGTATCGTCTGTTCCACGTTAGCGCGCGGAGCCCTGCCGGGAGAACGCCGCTGAGCCAGGAAGGCGGGGGCGACCGCCTGCAACGGTAGATCAAGAATAACGCTGCCGTGGGCGGAAGTGCGTCCCGCGCCGGCCCCCTTTACAAGCGACGCAATCAAACGAGACCACGATACTTGAACTTTTCCTGCCTTCAGAGCGACGATGACTTCCTCCGCCGGAAGCGCGATGGACGCCGACTCAAGCTTCCAGGCAACGATCTCCATCTGGACTTCGTTTGGCCAGGCGCCGCTGATCTTGGACAACGGAATATTAACCAACTCCCCCGATGGCACCGCGCTCGACATCACAGGAGCGGACGCAGGCGGAACGGTAGCCTTTGTCGAAATCGGAGCCGCAGGCGACTGAAATGCGGCACTGAGTCTCGGGGCAGCGATGGGTTTGGAAGCCGGAGGTTCCGAGTCCGCTATGGGGGCGGGTGCCAGTTCAGGCGACAGAGTGCGAGCCGCAACATCGATGGGAGGAGGGACGGCCGGACGGGAGCGGGCGGGTGCAGGCGATTGCGGTGGAAGAGAATTTTTTGCCACCTCCGCTGCACGATTTGCCGGGGGTGTAGGGGATGAGGTTGCCGCCTTGTCCTTGGTGAAGAAGCTGGTGGTGTTCCCCTTGTTAGCGGCGCGCCCTCCGGCTTTCCCGGGACCCGCCGCACTCGTGCGCGCCGAAAACAGACTGGTAACTTCTTCTGGGATTGAAACCGTTCTTTGGTTCTTGCGCCGACCCAGCGATTGAGACTGCACCTGTTGCAGGATCTCCTGCAAAGGAAGCTCGATCAACTTTTCATCAGATTCGGATCCAACCGTGAAGAACTCAGGAGGCGCGAGTTTTCTCACCTGGCCAAACGGCACACGCACGCAACCCTGGGTGAGCTGTTCCAGAATGGGACGCAGGGGAAACGAAATCTGGACACTCGCGAGATCTCCTACCGCGCGTGTCGGACGCAGCTCAGCGGGCAGCAGATTCGCGATTCCCATCAGGGAAACGTTGACCACCTCCGCACCGGCTGGCGTCTTAAGAGCGGCCTGCTTTGAAGCGTGCACAGCGGTGCCATACTGGCCCGTAGTGGCCTTGGCGGCCGCGGCGCTATCGGCGGGCTTCTTAGATTTGAGGGACGGCGCCGACGTGGGAGCGAGGGTCGCAGAAGGGATTGCCTTCTTCCCGAGAAATTTTTTGACGAATCCAAACATGACTCGGCGAGCTCATAGCAAAGGCCAGGCCAACGTCATGTCCTCTGCAGCAGCAGTTCTCATTTTAGATTGGAGGACAGGGAATTCGGACGGTTCTCGTCCGCAGCTCGCGACTCCGGAGGTCAAAATTCCTGAAGGCCCGATCCATCGGCGCGGGTGATAGGGCGGACCTTCAGCGCTCATCGTGTTTTTGTATCGATACCTGGGCCGACGCCCAGGCTGAAAGGGCGGCGCACCGTTGGCGCTGGAGTCCGCCGGGCCAATGGGCAGCTCAGCGACCGTGCTCCAAGTTCTTGATCGAGCGCTAGGCCGGACTAAAGAACGCAACATCTTTGTCGATAGACCAACCGTAGGGACCCCATTGCCCATGGCTGGACAAACTAAAGTTTTGATTCTCGACGACGACGAGGAGTTCCTCGGTTTGTATGAGAAACTGTTATCGCAGCATGTTACGACTGCGGCGGGAGTCCTTACTGCCAACACCGGGCAGCGCGCGCTTTCACTATTGGAGTCCGAGCAGGTCGGCCTGATGATCGTGGATCTGAATCTTCCACGGATGGATGGACTCCAAGTTATCTCCATCGTGCGGCGAAAGTATCCGCAGGCACGACTCGTGGTTCTTACCAGCCTTCACGACGAACAATTCCGAGCCCGCGCCTACGCTCTCGGGGTGGATCAATACTGGATCAAGCCGGAGACCGATCACGAAACGGGGCTTTTCCTGGAGGCGATGGAAGCTCTCATGCGACGAGACGCCGCCATCGGGTTTCGCGGGGTTCAAAACAAGAGTCTGGTGGACATCGTGCAATTGGAATGTCTCGCACAAAGCACCTCCGTCCTCCGCATCAATCACGGCATCGTTGAAGGAAAAATTTGGTTGGTTCGTGGCGAAGTCATCGATGCCGAGACCCAGGGGCTGACGGGAGAGTCCGCCTTCCAGCGCATTCTCGCTTGGCCGGAGGGAACTTTCGAATCGCTTCCGAGCGACGAACAGCGCGAGCGCGCGATATTCTCATCCATCCAAGGACTCTTGCTCAACACCGCGCAGGCGATTGATGAGGCTGTGTCGCAGCCGGACGCCGCTTCCGATGCATCGGGCGATCAAGGTTCGGCGCTCGGTCCCAGGTTAATTCTCTCCGATCTCGCCGCCTACGAAGGTGTGGAATGTGCTCTGGTCATGGATCTAGAGCAGGGTCTGGTGACGGACCATTGGGGAGTCTCCGACCCAAGGCCGCTCTGTGAGTGGATGAAGAAGACGATGGAGGAGTTCCGGGCTCTCGGCGAAAACCTGCGGGCGGGAGAACTTCGTCGCGTGCTCGCGGGCTCGGGAGACCGCAAGCTCGCGGTCTCTGCGGTGGGAAAACGGGATGTGTGCATCGGATTCAACAGCAACTGCACTCTCGATAATGTGCGCGACACACTCCGAACGCTTTTAAACAAATGGGCTTCCTGAATTTCTTTCCGTTCCTGGCGAAGGACGAGCGTGAAAACCTCACGCGACTTCCGTCGGGCACGTTCACCATGGACGCGACCGGCACGGTGGTCAGTTCGACGCTGCCACAGTCTTTTCCCACTGCACGCATTCGAGAGATCGGCAAATGCGTTCTCCATTCGCTGCGAGCGGCAAAGAAAGCCCAGGTGCCGTTGACCGAGCTGCATATTCACTATTCGACGCTGAAGATCACCGCGCGGGAAATGCGCGGTGGTGCCGTTGTTTTCGTCATGCCACAGACCTTGGAGGAGTCCAGTTACTGAGCCCTCTGCCAATCACACTCCCTTATGAACCGAAAGAGCCTGGAGCAGATCGTCTCTCGAATGGAGCACCATCTCGAGTGTTGGAAACAGTTCAACGACTACATGGGATTAGCCCGGAATAAGAAATTCGGCCAGGAAGACGAGAGTCAGTTCTTGGAGATCAAGTGCGTCCTCACTCAGGAGCTGGAGCTGATTCTCGCGCAGATCGAGAATGTTCCGATCAGCCGAGAGGAGGTCCATACTCTCATCGCTGCCGCACCGTCGATCCGCTACCTGAGCGAGCTGAATGAGGGAAACCTCAAAACGCTGGAAAACCAGTGGCACAAGTTGTTCATCAATTGGCAGGCGGTGCTGGGCCAGCTGAAGGTTCGGCGTGAGGATCTCGACGGGCAAAATTTCTTCGGACGCGTCTTCGGCGGCGCAAGCGCGAAGGCTCGCCCGATGGACAAGTAATCCCCGCGGCCGGTGCGGACTCGACTCGCTCGAATCCTGCAGAACAGCGTTACGTCGCGCGGGCGTGGCGTTCCAAACTGTGCCGTCGCCACAGGGCTTTAGCGCGTCTCATCCACACTCGATCTCTCCTTCGTTGGAACGTGGGCACGTGCGGATCCTCCACCATCACCTCGCGGATGAGCTGACTGGCGCCCTTCATCTCATTCTTCTCGATGAGCAACTCCGCGAGCTGCACCCGCGCTCGGGTGTAGCTATGCTGCTCGTTGATGCCCCACCACACCGCGATTGATTTCTCCTTCTCCCCTATCTGAGCCAGAGCCTCCGCGTAGGCCATCTGCGTGTATCCATACTCGTGTTTCGGATCCTCCCGACAGACCTCGTCCAGGAAAGGGAGTCCCTCTGCGGCGCGGCCCTGGCGCAAGAGGCATTGGCCGAGATGGGATCGCGTATCCAGATCCTCGGCGTCTCGGTGGTACGCCGCACGATAAGCCGCCTCGGCTTTCAGGAGCTTCCCTTGCTGAAAATAAACATCTCCCAGCTGCAAGTGATGATGCGCTTTATCGAGATGATGAATTTGCGCCTGCAGCTCGCGGATCCTTTTTCGACTCTGCGCCCCGGGCAGCTGAAAGCCTGCCATGCTGCTCGGACCCGACTGGCGGTAAACGTAGAAAAAATACATTACCGCCGCAAAAAGGCTGAAAACAAAGAGCAACGCCGACCAGGCATATTCCCCCTTTCGGACCGAGTCTATCATCATCCAGATCCAGAACAACCCGCTCAAGATCAGCATCAGCCAGCCGCCAATACCCGTGGCACCGTGGCCCTGAAGTGTATCGATCAGCCACATACCCCTTCTTAGTAGCTAAACCCTATGCCGAGCTCGACAAAAACACCGGCACCCATCTTCATCCGCGCGACTCGTTCTCCCGCCGCTACCTTACCAGAGGTGAGGTAGTTGTATTGCGCACCACCGAATAGGCTCCATTGGTCGTCTAGTGCATAGTGCACTCGGCCGTCCAAGTAGAATCCAGCCAGAAGTCCGGTGTCGCTCCCGCTTCCCGAATTCGGAGTGTAGGTAGCACCCCCATCCTGAGTGGTGCGCTGGTCATAGGAGTAGGAACCATCGAAAAATGCGAACGCGGGCCCTCCGCTCAGCGAGAAGGTCCAGCGTTTGCCCGCAGGCAACTCCAAATATGGGCCGAAACGAAAACTGACTAGAGTGGTGTCGAGTTTGTTTCGCCCATAGGTATCTCCCGGGGTCGCAAGGGTCGTTCGTCCGAGTGGGATTAGATCCACAGTGGCTCCTGGGCCATTGAAGGTTCCCGCATACGACGCACCCGGGGGAATGGAGCCACCGAGATTGAAGAGATCGCTGATATAATTGATGTTCCCGTGCTGGCTAAAATTCCGATCGATGGAGAGCAAAGTCATCCCGACCGCACCTTCCAATCCCCACCACCCGTCTCCTACAGCACCGAAATCACGACCATAGCTGAGTTCCCAGCCGAATTCCGGATTCGAACTGACTCCGCGTTGTGCATTCCCACCACTCCCTGACGAAGCGACCGACGACGCGTGCATGGCAATGGTGCCCTGTCCTCCATTTCCCGCCGCGTCGTATTGGCCGGCATTCTGGTATCCCCAATTCCAGCTCTGCCCCAATCCTCCGTTCGCCGCATCCGGCTTCACGTAGCCATCATCGTAGACGCGTGGGGCATCGGCGCTTCCCGTCGGTCCTAAGGGCAGTCCGCTCACCGCGCTCGGATTAATGTCCTCAAAATCAGCGCGCAGATTAAATCCAAATTTCGCGCGAATGCCCCAGTGATTGAGGTCACGCGTGGGCTCATAACTCCACGCACTGGGAACCAAAGAGGCCAGGGTCATTGCAATCGGCAACGAAGTACGGAAGGGAGTCATAAATAAAATTAAAGGCGAATAGACACATTTCCGCTGGCTCGATTCAAGACTCTAAATAGGAACGTTTCTCAGCGATATCCGGGCTTTCTTCGGAAACCTGTCTCAGAGCACCTTCTCAAGCGAGGTGTCGGTCCCGGAGACGTGGCTGACCATCCCTAGTGATCCCGGCGGCGTCAAATCCAATGCATGAGCGCGGTTTCAGTCGAAGTTTGACGGCTCGGCGAGTGCGCTGCTAAAACATCTCCGCGCGCATGAAAAATACGAAACATCCCAAATATCAACGCATTCTTCTCAAGCTTAGCGGTGAGGCGTTGGGGGGAGTGGGGGGGGTGGGTATCGACGCCAAAGCAGTGGGGGAAATGGCCAATCAGATCAAGGAAGCACGCGATCTCGGGGTCGAGGTCGTCGTGGTGATCGGAGGTGGCAATATATTCCGCGGGCTGCAGGGCAGCGAACGCGGGATTGAGAGGGCCACCGGCGACTATATGGGAATGCTTGCCACGGTGATCAATTCCCTCGCGATTCAGGACCGACTTGAGAAACTCGGCGTCGCGA
>JAYTTC010000219.1:0-2130 GCA_043745255.1 Verrucomicrobiales bacterium | reverse complement strand
ACCCGCGCCGATGGCCCACCCTTGGATGGCATTAGGCCTTTGGGCCCCTCAGCCGTTGATTTCGATCTCCTTGTTCCGGCTACTAGAGCAGCTGTGTGCGGATCCTAAGTTGGAATCATTGCCTTTCCCGACTCGTTGAAAGTGACCCGGACGGGAGTCGGCCGGCTTCACAAGATGGGAAGATTCTGCGTGATTCAGACGCTGCTTGCGGTGCTGGGCCAATTGCCAAACAATCTGCCCGCCGTGGATCGCAGCCACTACAAGAAGGATAACTCCGGACGCTTTTTCCAGTCGCAGAAGAGCTCTCTCGCTCGGACGCTTCTTGCGATAGGAGACCAGATAGCTGAGCAGCATGAACCAGGAACCTACCCCAACTGCAACGCCAGCAACGCAAGCGAGCTTGCTGTGCCAGGAGGGCGTGACCCATTCGCGGGAAATAAAATACGCAGCAAAAAAAATCCAGCTGAGCAGAATGGCTGGGTTTCCCATCACGCGAACGAAACCGATCATGAACGCCGTATGGGGTTTCAAGCGTGCCTCAATTCGCTCCTCCACCTTGTTGGTCGTCTCGATCGATTGGGCCAGAACGAACTTTAGTCCGAGCCCAAGCATGAAGACGAAAGTCGCGAGTTCCATCGTGGCCTTGACCACACCCTGCTGAAAGAAAGAGGCAAAGCCGGTAAAGGCGAGGGCACAGTAAATCGATTCCATCGCCACGGCGCCGAGTCCGATCATGGAAGCCCAGCCGAACCCGCGACGAGTCCCCTCGTTGATGATGGTGAGATTGATCGGTCCAACGGGAATACAGAGCAAAAGCCCGCTGATAAATCCCGTCAGCATCGCGAGCGGAACTGGAGGGAGATCAGGCAGGTTCATTGTCGGAGGTGGGCTCGTCGTCGTCGTCGTCTTCAATTTCTCGACGGAAGCGTCTCGAGATGCGAGGGCGGATGAATCCGTAGAGCAGATAAGCGGTGAACCCGATCGGGAGCAGGAACCGGAGCAGCACGAGCTGGAAAATAAGAATCGCTCCCACGATCAGGATGCTCATGAGGGTCATCGTGAAGGTGCGTTGAGAGCGGAAATCCAGTTTCTTGAAACTGGGGTACCGCACCCGGCTCACCATCATCGCCGAGAGCAAGAGGAGCAGCGCGGGAAGAATGTAACGCAGATAGCCCCGGCTGAAGTTTCTCGCTTCCCACCAGATCAGAAAGAGAGTGAGCGAGGCCACCAGACCCGCCGCGGCAGGAATCGGGAATCCCAGGAAGTCCTTGCTTCCACCCCCGCCTGGAAGCGCCGCCATGCAATTGAACCGGGCCAACCGGAACGCGCCGCAGATCAGGTATACCGAGGCGATGAACCAACCGATCTCCTGGTGAGGACCGAACAAATCCCGCAGCACAATCCGGTGCACCAAGAACGCGGGAGCAACGCCAAACGAGATGATGTCCGCCAGCGAGTCGAACTCTCGTCCAAAGGGACTCTCCTGCCCACCCATCCGAGCCACTCGGCCATCCAACAAGTCAAAGATGCAGGCGAGAAGGATGAAAAATAGAGCCAGGTTGATGTCCGAATAATCGTCGGTGACCAGGTTGGCTTCGACGATCTTCGTTAAAGCGATAAACCCACAGAAGAGATTTCCCGCCGTCATCAGATTCGGCAAGAAGTAGATCTTGAGTCTGCCTTCGGGTGCGTCGGGATCCGGATTGGGTGCCGAGATGTCAGCCATGAGTTGAAATTGCGACCACGCCTAAAGCAAGGAGAGCCAGGAAAAACGCCCTGCTCCGGGGGGAGGATTGGGGCACCCTGTTGCATGCTCGACTGGAATGATCCACGCACGGGATCTTAGGAACGGCAGGGACGCAGGGCAAAGCCTAATGTGGACCCCCCCTGCGTCCAGAGGCTCTATGCGACCACAAATCTCGAAAACGCAACGGTCACCGGTGACGCCCTCAACAACAACAAACCGCAGGCCCAAGCGGTGCTCGACGGCGGCGGCGACTCCTTCTTTCAACTCAAGAACGAAAACCGCCACGCTCAGAAAGCGGCGGAGCAACTGACCAATACCACCCCCTTTTGCCCACACCGAAGAGCCAGACACCGGCCACGGACGCTGCGACCCGCGCCGCGCCA
>JAYTTC010000218.1:0-2131 GCA_043745255.1 Verrucomicrobiales bacterium | reverse complement strand
CACTACAGAACTGCAGCTGGCTGACATGAAGGGGGAGGGGATGAGGATTTACGACGGAAATATCAGGACAGAAATATGGACCCGGGCCTGTGTTGTCGGTCGGATATTTCCGTCCTCGATCGCGATCCATACTGAGGAAGCGGGCACCCGTGCCTAGCTGGACTTACTTCCAGTGAGGATAAGTCCGACAGGCTGCTACGCGATTTTGGAGATGGCATCCGAACTGGCTCTCGTTATAACTGCGCCGCGACAATTTATAACCTTTGCGAACCGTGATCTTGCGACCGCAACTCCTCTCGATGTCCGTTCTGTTACGACTATGAAAAAATTGCTAGTGGCGAACCGAAGCGAAATCGCAATTCGCGTTTTTCGCGCTGCGACGGAGCTCGGAATGCGGACTGTGGCGATTTACGCCCAGGAGGACCGGCTCAGTGTCCATCGCTTCAAAGCGGACGAGGCCTATCTCGTCGGCAAGGGCAAGGGACCAGTTGCCGCCTACTTAGATATTCCCGGAATTGTCACGCTGGCAACAGAGCAGGGGATCGACCTCATCCACCCCGGCTATGGATTCTTGAGTGAGAATGCCGAGTTTGCCCGAGCCTGCGCTGCGGCCGGCATCACCTTCGTGGGACCGCGTCCTGAGCTCCTCGACATGATGGGCGACAAGACTGCCGCCCGTGCTCTTGCGCAGAAGATCAACATCCCCACGCTCCCCGGTACGGAGGAGCCGGTATCTGATCGCGATGCGGCATTGAAGATTGCCAAAGAGATCGGGTTCCCGCTGATCATCAAGGCGGCGTTTGGCGGTGGAGGTCGCGGGATGCGGGTGGTAAAGCAATCCTCCGACCTGGCACATCTTCTAGACGAAGCGCAGGCCGAGGCAGGGCGGGCCTTCGGAAACTCAGCCGTGTTTTTGGAGAAGTATATTCCCCGAGCCAAGCATATCGAGGTGCAGGTGCTGGGTGACAAACATGGAAATGTGCTCCATTTGCACGAGCGCGATTGCTCGGTGCAGCGGCGCCATCAGAAGGTGGTGGAGATCGCTCCCAGCGTCGGACTGGATGACCATGTCCGACAGGAGCTGTGTCTCGCAGGGGCGCGGCTCGCAAGGGAGATCGGCTACGACAATGCCGGCACGGTGGAGTTCCTCTACGATCTCGATCGGAACGAATGGTTCTTCATCGAGATGAACCCACGGATTCAGGTGGAACATACGGTCACCGAAGTCATCACCGGCATCGACCTCGTCCGGGCTCAGGTGCTCATCGCGCAGGGGCACTCGATGTTCGGCCCCGAGCTGGGACTGCCCTCACAGGACAAAGTGCCCCGGCAGGGCTACGCGATTCAGAGTCGCGTGACGACCGAGGATCCTGAAAATAAATTCACCCCGGACTATGGGAAAATTCTCACCTACCGCAGCGCGGGTGGCTTCGGTGTGCGGCTCGATGGTGGAATGGGCTATGCGGGTGCGGTGATCACTCCGTTTTACGACTCCCTGCTGGTCAAGATCACGGCCTCCGGCCAGACCTTTCCGATAGCGCTGCAGCGAATGGATCGGGCGCTTCGCGAATTCCGAATTCGTGGGGTGAAGACGAATATTCCGTTTCTGGAAAACCTGGTGGCGAACGAGGTGTTCCGCACCGGCAAGGCCACCACCACGCTGATTGATAACACTCCCGACCTGTTCGCCTTCAAGCCGCGTCGCGATCGCGCGACCAAGGTGTTGAACTATCTCGGGGACGTGATTGTGAATGGCAACCCTCATGTGAAGGGACACAAGCCATCAGGCCCGACCCCTCTGGTGGTTTCGCCTCCCTGCGATCACAAAGCCAAGCCGGCCAAGGGCACACGGGATCTGCTGCTGGAGCTGGGTCCCCTGAAGTTCGCCCAATGGGTTCTGAAGCAGAAACGGCTTCTGATCACCGACACCACGTTCCGGGATGCCCATCAATCCTTGTTGGCCACGCGGGTGCGCACGTATGACATGCTCGCGGTGGCAGACGCCGTGGCGCGCCGGACTCCGGAGCTTTTCTCCCTGGAGATGTGGGGTGGGGCAACGTTCGATACCTCGATGCGTTTCCTGAGGGAGGATCCCTGGCAGCGACTCCGACTGCTTCGCGCCCGGGTACCG
>JAYTTC010000217.1:0-7803 GCA_043745255.1 Verrucomicrobiales bacterium | reverse complement strand
GGCCGAAGGAAATCTCTTGGACGCCACCCGGTTGCTGACCGACGCCTCCGCGATGGAGAAAAAGGAGCGTGAAGCTGGCGATTACGCCAACGATCCGCCGATGAATCCGTGGCCTGTAAACCGAGTGCTTGGCGATGTTTATTTGAATCGCGGCGAACCTCGGCTGGCCCTGGAGGCCTACCAACGAGCCCTGGATCAGGAACCCTATGACGCCTTCACTCTCTCCGGCATGGCAAGGGCGCACTTCGCACTCGGCGCCAGGGATCAGGCGGAGAATGACTATGGTCGCTTGCTCCATGTCTGGTCAGGGGCCAACGCCAATCTGCGTTGGATGACGGCAGTGGTCGCGCTCGGTTTGAAGGCCTCACCCGTAGCCCCGACGCTCGCACCTGAACGGCCCTATCGGCCCGACGCATTGGCACAGTTGGGCCCGCTCAACTGGGAACCCTACGCAGCGCCGAAACTCAGTTGTGTCGATATCGAGGGCAAGACCGTCAGCTTGGAGGAGTACCGGGGCTCTAATGTGCTCCTGGTTTTTTATCTCAACGATGAGTGCGTGCATTGCGTCGAGCAGTTGAAGGCGATCAACGCGCGGGCCGATGACTGGAGCCGTGAGAATACCGTGGTGCTGGGTGTCAGTAGCGCGAGCTCGGAGAAGAACAAAACCTCAGCGAAGCTTGGCAAGCTTCCCATGCGCCTGCTCTCCGATCGCGATCACGAGAATGCTCGGAGGTTCGCGTCCTACGACGACTTTGAGGAATTGGAGCTGCACTCCACCCTTCTCATCGACACCCTGGGACGCGTTCATTGGAAGCGCACCGGCGGAACTCCCTTCGCCGACGTGGAGTTCCTACTGCAATCCGTTAAACGCATGAACCAGCAGCGGATGGAGCAACCCAACACCGCGGGGAAATCGAGCGCTAAGGTGGTGAGCCCCGTCACTCACGACGAACTGAAGCGGCATGACCCTCAAATCGAGCAGTTGCTGGCTAATGTTCGGGCTTGATCGAGGTAATTACCCGAATGCGGGCGCAAGGGTTAACGTCTTTTCCTCGCGACATGTACAGTAAAGCAACTCTGACCCTCCTGTTCTCCTTGGTCACCGCCCGTCTCGCGTGCGGAGCGGATGCGGCAGCGCTTTGGTCGAGTAGAGTGCAACCCCTCCTGGATGTGCAGTGCGTGAAGTGCCACGGCCCCATCGAACAGAAGAGCGGGCTGGAACTGGACACGCCGGAGGCGGTCTTGAAAGGTGGCGATGAAGGGGCGGTGGTCGTCCCGGGCAATTCGGAGAAGAGCCGACTCTACCAATACCTCGCGCCAGGCTCCGACCCGCACATGCCCCCGAAGAAGCAGCTCACCGAGTCGCAGCGTGAGACGGTCCGTGAATGGATCGCCGCCATGGACTCCAAGATGGCGACTCTTGGAAAAAAGTCGAAGGCCCCGAGGCACTTCGACACCGTGACTGAAGCCATCGACACGTTCATCGCCGAGGGTTGGAAGGAGAGCCGAATCAAACCCACCGCTCTCGCCGACGAGCGGACATGGTGTCGCCGGGTTTATCTCGATCTCGCCGGACGCATTCCCACGCTCGTGGAGTTGGACGAGTTTCTGAGTTCACGTTCCAAGTCCAAGCGCAGTGCGCTCGTGGATCGGTTGCTGGAGTCCGAGGATTACGTCGTGCGAATGCGTGAGCTGTGGGATGTGTTTCTTATGGGGCGGACCCGGCGCGAAAATCACGAAGATCGTCGCAAACAAAATGGCTGGTGGGCTTTCCTGGAAAACGCGTTCCGGAGCAACCGTCCGTGGAATGAGACGGTGCGCGCCATCTTAGTGGCTCGTTCGGACAAGCCCGAGGACCAGGGGGCATCCTGGTTTCTCTACGAACGTCGGAATGAACACCAGGCGATCGCCGAGGCGGTGGCTCCGGTGGTTTACGGCACCAAGATCGATTGCGCCCAGTGCCATGACCATCCGCTCGCTCGAGAGATCAAGCAGGCGCATTACTGGGGGCTCGTGGCAGCTTTCAACCGCAGCAAGAACGTTGAGGGGGGTTCCGCTGTGGCGGAGTCGGCGGTGGGTGGCTTCGTGAACTTCACCAACTTGAAGAAAGAGTCTCAACCTGCCGTGGTTGCGCTGCTCACCGGTCGCAGGGTTGAAGAAGTCCGGCCCACGGGCGACTCGAAGGAACAGGACAGCGATGACAAATACCTGGACCCGAAAAGCAAGGTGCGCGTTCCCAAGTTTTCCCGCCGCGAAGCGTTTGCCGAAGCGGCCACTCGGGACAATCCGCTCCTCGCGCGCGCCTTCGTGAACCGGATGTGGGCCGTGCTGCTGGGTCGAGGCATCGTGCAGCCGGCGGATGAAATCAATGCCCGTAACGTGCCGAGTCATCCCGAGTTGCTCGACTGGTTGTCTCAGGACTTCGCCGCCAGCCGGCAGGACATCCGCCGCCTCGTTCGCGGCATCGCGCTAAGCCGTGCGTACGCCTTGAGCCCATCGGACGCTGCGCCGGAGAAGTTTGCCGGCGCGCTGGAGCGCCCGCTTTCAGCCGAACAGATTGCGCGCTCGTGGCGCGTCGCGGCCGGGCTGTCAGCCGAGGACAATCTCCTCCGCCGTGGAGTCATCGCGGCGATGCCGGACGTCCTGCCTAAGGAATACAATGCTACTTTTCAACAAGCGCAGTTTCTCTCCTACTCCCCGGCGCTAGCCAACGTGTTGAAGCCAACAAAGGAAGGGACGTTGGCCCGATTAGTCGCGATTGTGGGATCCGATGAGCGGGTTCGTCAGGCGTTTCTTGCTGTGCATGGGCATGGGCCGGACTCCGTGGAAGCGAAGCAGGCGAAAGCCTTTCTGGATGCGCGTCCGGACCAGCCTGCTGAAGCGGTGCGCGATCTGCTTTGGGCGATGATGACGAGCGCGGAATTTCTGACTCTGCCGTGAAAATGAAACTCGAATCTCCAGCTCTGACTCCAGGCCAGTGCTCAACCCACGAGCATCGGCTCCATCGTCGGCTTTTTCTCAAAGGACTCACGGGTGGAGCGCTGGCGAGCGTCTCGAGTTTTACGGGACTATTTCACAATCCGGTCTTCGCGGCGGAGACCAAGAAGGCGCAGAAGCATTGCATCCTGCTCTGGCTTTGCGGCGCGCCGAGCCAGTTTGAGACATGGGATCCCAAACCGGGCCGACCGAGCGGCGGACCGTTCGGGAGCCTCTCGACAAAAATTCCCGGCGTTCACTTCTCCTCGCTCATGCCGAAGTGCGCGGGCATCGCGGACAAGTTGAACATCGTGCGAAGCATGAAGACCGCGCAGTCGGAGCATCTTCAGGCGATCACCTTGCTGCAGCGCGGAAATCCTGAGCGCGCTGGCTTCACTCGACCGACCCTGGGCAGTTCCCTGTCGCATGCGATGGGGCAGTTGGATTCTCCGATCCCTAATTTCATCTTCCTCGATCCGATTCCAGGCGGGAACGAGTTTGAGACCTTCAAGGCGGGCAACTGGGCAGGCTGGCTCGGGGCGGAGCACGCGCCAGTCCGTCTTGGCGGCGACTACACACCGCTGGCGAATGCGACAGCCGAATCGATCCCCCAGCATGATCGCGAGGCGCGCGAAACACTCAGAAAATTTCTAACTTCAAAATACGAACGCGATCGAAAGAGCCACATCGCACGCAGCCAGAACGCCGCGTTCGAGCGCATGAAGGGCATGGCCGCCAGTGCGGATCTTTTCGACGTGAATAAGCTCCCGGCGAAAGACCGCGAGCGTTACGGCCCTGGAAGTTTTGCGCAACATGCCCTGATGTCGCGACATCTGGTGGAGCACGGCGCGCCGTTCGTCATGGTTGCGAACGGAATGAACTGGGATAACCACGTCTTTCAGCACGAGATTCATCAGATGCTCGTGCCTGAACTCGACCGGGTGTTGTTTCATCTGGTCACCGATCTCGAACAGAGTGGCCTGCTGGACTCCACCCTCGTCATTGCCATGGGTGAATTCGGCCGCACGCCCTGGATGAATCCCGCGCGCGGGCGAGATCACTATCCGAATGCCTGGAGCATGATGATGACCGGCTGTGGACTGAAGCGCGGCGTAGTCACCGGCGCTACGGATGCCGATGGCGTGGACGTCATCGAAAAGCCCTATAACGAGCAGAACCTCTTCGCGACTCTCTTCACCGCGCTTGGCATCGATCCCTACGCTGAATACGACCTGCCCGGCATGCCTACCTTTCATCGCGTGGAAAACAAGGCGGAACCCATCCGCGACATCCTCGCGTGAACTCATGAAACTCACCCTTGACCACGACCACCTGCTGCCCGCCGGCGTGCTCGGCCTCGCCATCAATTCGGACGGCAGCCGTGCCTTCGCGTCCTGCGCCGACGGAACGCTCTACGAGGTGGACATTGCGACTGGAAAGACAGAGGCCTTCGAGGAGAAGCATGCTTCTTTCGCCAGCGGATGCGTGTTGCTTCCTGACGGTCGCACCCTGATTTCGGGCGGCTACGATGGCAAACTGTTCTGGCATGATGTGGTCACTCGCCGCCGCCTGCGACACATCCAAGCGCATCGATTTTGGAACTGGCAACTTGCGCTCTCCCCGGACGGGCGCCACCTGGCCGCCACCACGGGCCAGTATCTGCCGGGCAGTTGGAAGTATGAGCCAGCCGCAGAGAGCGAGCCGTCGGTCAAGCTCTTCGACGCTCTCACGGGAGAACTCGTCGCGGCGTTCGCCCACACGCCACCGGTTCTGAGCTGCGCGTTCAGTCGCGACGGGAAGCATCTCGCTGCGGCGAACATGATGGGTGAAGTGCGCATTTGGGAGGTTTCGGCGGGCACTCACTCCAAGCCCATCGCGGAGTGGACTTCTCCGGACTTCACCTCCTGGGGCACCATCAAGACCCATCACTATTGCGGCGGCATCTACGGTCTCTCCTTTTCTCCTGATGATGCGTCGCTTCTGGGCTGTGGCATGGGGCCCATGACCGACCCCATGGCTGGCAATGGCAAGATGACCTGGCAACGCTGGAATTGGCGTAAGGGTGAGCGCATGGATCAGATTAAAGACGGGCAGCATGGCTCCGGTCTCATGGAAGCTGTGGCCTGGCAACCGTCCGGCCAGCACTTCGTAATGGCCGGACGTCAGGCCCAGGGCACTTGGAATGCTGCCATCTTCTCCGCTGCCGATGGCAGCCTCATACAATCCGTGGACACGAAGAAGCGCATTACCCACGCCTGCTTCACAGCAGACGGACAGAGGCTCATCCTCGCTGGCGCTAACGGTCAACCGCCGCGCAAGGACGGAGTCTGGCCGAAGTGGGGCCGGTTGCAGGTTTATCGTCTTGAGGCATAAAATTCATGCAGTGAAGTCTCAAGGTTTCTGGTCTAGCCACGCTTTGAGTTCCGCGATTTCTTCCGGCTTCAGCGCGCGCTTGGGCGGCATGTAACCAAAATCCACCAGTATCCGGATGGGATGGGACTGCGCCCTGAACAGCGGGGCTCGATCCCCGTTGTCGCTGTGGCACCGTGTGCAGAACTTCAAGACCATCGGCTTGCCGTAGTCCGGTTGCTTCTCGCTTTCCGGCCAGTGCATGCGGGATCGCGGCTGGTCGGCGATGTGCTTGCTGATCGCTGCCGCGAGCTGCGGGTCATTCACCAGATCCGCGCGGGCGGGATGGATGGCCAGCGGGCCGGACGAGTGGCACTTGGAACAGCTCAGCGACTCAAACTTCACTTGGGCTCCAGTCACCTGGGCAAAGTAATCCACCGGTGGATCGGTCGTCAGGTCCTGAACGATGGAGAAGTAGCTCCACCCCTTGTCGGTGGAGGTCTTTTGCACCAGCAGATAAACCCGGGTGACGGAATTGGAGAACGCGGCGATGTGGTTGAGCATCGGTCTGCGGATGACGTCCTCTTGGGTGCTGATCAGACCTGCATCCGACACCGGCACGGAAGCTCCGGCCTCAAAGAGCCGGCACACCTCCAGCATATAGGCTTTTACCTCCTGCTCGGTGAGGCTGCGCGCTCCCTGTCTTGGATGTGGGGCCAGCGTGGTGACGGGCGAGGTCCACTTCTTGTGGATCTTATCGGGTCCGATAGACGAACTGAGCGCGACAAACTCTTCCTGCGAAAAAGCGGACAAGTCCAAGGGGGGCTGTAGCAGCAATCCGGTCTGGGTGGAGATCGCTGGCTTGATAGCCGCAAGCGGTTCGTTCCCCTCGGACTTGGGTGAGTCGGCACCTTGAACTCGCTGGAGCGTAGCGAGCAGCAGGGCGGTCAGCAGTGCGTGTTTGAAGGTCTTGTCTCTCACTATCCTTTTACTTATTGGCCACCGCCCGCGACTTGGCAAGTCGTCAGCAATCAGCACCTAAAAGAATCGACTCACTTGCCATGAAGTCTCGGTCGGGGTATCAAGCGTTTCACAACGACGATTATCTGTGGAACCAAATCCTCTACCTGCTGAGACAGCTGCAATTCCTCCGCCGGCGGAAGGGACCGCATCGCCGTCGCGCCTGTCGGACCCCGAACGTTGGGTGGAGGAGCATGGTGACTCCCTCTTCAAGTTTGCTCTCGTCCGTCTGCGCGACGCGACGAAAGCCGAGGACATGGTGCAGGAAACTTTTCTGGCCGCGCTCAAAGGCGGTGAACGATTCGCTGGACGAAGTGCGGAAAAGAGCTGGCTGGTCGGAATCTTGAAACACAAGATCATCGACCACTACCGCAAGGCAAGTCGCGAGACCTCGTTCACCGACCTTGAGTTTTATCAAGATGAGGAGAGTGATCGGTTCATCCCTGACGGCCTTTTCAAGGGCGGCTGGATTCATGAATCCGGGCGTGATCTGGGGCCGATGGAATGGTCCACCGACCCCGGTGCCAGCCTCGATAGCGTGACTTTCTGGCAGACGTTCCAGGAGTGCTCGAACAAGCTGCCGCCAACCATTGCCGCAGTGTTTACAATGCGCGAAGTCGATGGAGTGGAGAGCAAGACGATCTGCCAGACTCTGAACATCTCCGAGAGCAACCTTTGGGTGATGCTGCATCGAGCGCGGATGGCGTTGCGGAGATGCCTTGAAGCGAACTGGTTCGGGAAAGAGGTCTGAGATGAAGCTCCTCGATTCATTGAAGATGCTATGGCTGGTTTGGGTTTGGAATCACACTCCCAATTGCGCGGAAATGTCGCGTCTCGCTTCTCGGTCTCTCGACCAGCCGCTTTCCTTCGAACTGCGATGCAGGATGTGGCTGCATCACCTCATCTGCGTCTGGTGTAAACGTTACGGAAAACAAGTTCGTTTCCTGCACTACGCGGTGCATGAGCAGCCGGACAGAGTGAACGAATCGCCACCCAGCGGCCTATCGCTCGAGGCTCGTGAGCGTTGCAAACGCGCCCTTCGCGACGCAATGAAGTAGTTCCCCTCTGCCGCCCCCGTCTCGGGTTTCGTGCAAGAAGACTTGCCGACGGTGGGTGCTGCGCTTCTGGCTTCGGCCGGAAGTCTGCCATGGCAGTTCGGGCTGCTTGGAGTTTTCTTGCTCACCAGAACTCCCAACCTTCATTTGTTACCGGCTCTTCACTGAGCCGGGACATTTTCCCTTCGCTCTAGCCACTGGCAGCGTGTTCCGCAGTGCGAGGGCTCATCCAGACCTCCCAGGAGGCAGGGTGTGATTAAAAGTGGGTGAGAATGGAGTCTCGCGTATTCGAAGAGGTGGGGCGGGGGATGGGCCGATACGGCCCACACTACAGAACTGCAGCTGGCGTGCCCTCGCACGGTTTCCCTCTTCTGTAGTGTCGTCCGTATCGGACGATCCGGAC
>JAYTTC010000216.1:0-7809 GCA_043745255.1 Verrucomicrobiales bacterium | reverse complement strand
TGATGGAGAGTACTTTCCAGGGTCTGTTGAGGTCGGAGTTGATAGGGAGGGAATAGATGAGGCACGGAGCCCGGAATCTGAGGATAGCCATCCTCCAGTCGAGAGTAAGTCAGGCGGTAATTCGCCCCGAGCGCCACATCTTGTCCTACCAGCTGATTCAGAGTCACGGACAGGGTCGTCTCCTTGAAATCCAGTGCTTCGGGTGTGCTGGAGGCCACGGCAAAGAACGGCAACTCGAATACTCCCACTTGCCGATTCACTCGCGAGCGACCGATCTCTCCTCGAACCGCCAGGTAGGTCTCACTGCGAAACGTGTGGTCCCATTCGAGAGATCCCATTTCGAGCCGGGCACCCGCTTGACTTCCCACCACCGATTCCGGAATGAGACCGCGCCAGGATTGGTTGAATCCGGCGATCTGCGAGGGCTCGAGCTGATAGCTTTGGTCCAGGCTCACGCCGCTCAGGGATCGGGTATATGCTCCCCGTAGTGTCGAGGCCGGCGTGAGTTTCCAGAGAAAGCCCGCTTTGGGTGACCATTGATTCCGCGTTTCCTCCCCACTCAGGAGCGGCGCAAAACGGTAGTTGCTGGGATAACGGAGATAATCATAGCTGAGTCCGCCAAAGAGCCTGAACGGATCCATTATCTGCCACTGCGCATAGCCGTAAGCCGTCCAGCGATGGAGGCTCGGATCAAACTGCTGGTCGAGGGCTAACGGCAGCGCAGGAGATAGGTCCGCTAAGTTTTCCTGCCGGTTGTGAGTATCGAAGTCGCCATGCTGCGATCGCGTGCCTGCGATGAATGTCCAGGAGTCGCGCTGCGCGATGTGTTGCAATTCAACGCTGAAGATTTCCTGTTCGCTCCGGTAATGCTGGTCGACGCGGGTCAGGAGCGTGCCGGTGACCGCACCGCTCGGATCTTTGGAGACGAGCAATACCGGTTGCGCAGGGTCAGACGCGCGCAATTGGTCCTGCAAGCGGCCCGCCGAGACCAAAGTGTGCTGGCCGGGCCCCCACTGATGATGGTAACCGGCGAAGAGCAACGGTTCCTGGCTCTCTTCGAAACGATAGCGGGAACGAAATAGAGCCGGGTCGTTCGGATCATACACCCGAGCCAGGTCTCCTCCGTTCGCTTCGTAGGACACCGACTGCAGGAAAATGGAGTCGCTGGGCCCCAACTGCTGCTTCACTTTCACTGAAAGGGTCCTTTGCTCCAGATCGCTATTGGGGCGTTGTCCACGAGCGTTGCGATAGTCTGCCTCGAGGGTGTAGGCCAGGTTGCCAAAAACACCGTACTGCGCGGCGCTCTGGATCCAGTCGCCATCGCTGCGGTATTCGGTCGAGGAACTCAGACCGAATCCATCCCGCTCGAAGAGACGGGAGAACTCCTGAGCGGAAACACTCTGCGAGAGCGTGCCGACACCGACAGGGGCGAGGAGGGTGGCCAACAAGTATTCATTGAACCAGGGCGTCTCATAGCGCAGATCCACTTGGCCGGGGTCGCGCAGTTCGTTGTAACTATTGGCGAGGAAGAGATGCGCCGAGTCGCTGGCATAGTCAGCACTCACCGCTTCCACGGCCTCACGTCGGCTGAGGTCCAGAAACCCCACATCGCGGTAAAGCGCGCTGAGGTTGGCGCCCCGGACCGCGCGGTCTTGGTCCAACAAATGGCGAGAACGGTAGAGGCTACGCTGTTGATTCAGTTCCTTCGATTTTTCCAAATTCCGGATCCCTTCGTTCATTCGACCCTGTTGTTGATCGAACACCGCAGCGTACAGCCACGCCGTTGGATCCTGAGGGTCCATGGCTTTGGCCAAGGCGAATTCTTTTGCGGCCCGCTCCGCATCGCCAGCACTGGCGAATGCTTTACCGAGGTAGCTTCGCAGGAGCGCGCGCTGGGGCTCGACGGCGGCGGCGACTTCCAAATCCTTCAGACCCTCTCGGATCTGCCCCTGCCGAATCCGGCAAAGCCCGCGTCCCAACCAGGCATTGCCCAGACTCGGATCCAACGCCAGCGCTCTCTCGAAAGCAGCCATGGCCGAGGGAATGTTATTCCGTGCACAGAACTGAAACCCCTGCAATGCGGCAGCCGCAGCATGGCGCGGTGCTAGTTCAATCGCTGTCTTGAGTGCCTCGCCCGCCGCTCCAGTGCGTTCGAAACTGAACTCCAGTTCCGCCAATCGCGCCCACGCAAATCCAAACCTCGGAGACCTGCGCGTGGCCTCCCGAGCGGCCTCTCGCGCTGCGCTCAGCTTCCCTTGCGATTGAAGATAATAAGATTCAGCCAACCATTCGCTGGCCAGCTCGGGAACCCATGACGCGGAAGCGGGACGCGACTCGGATCGAGTGGCTGCCTCCAGGAGGCGCAGCGATCCCGCCAATCGTTCAGACACCGTGGCGGAGGGTGAGTTGCTGGAGAAGGATTTCAGAAGGCCTTCACTCTCCTCCACCTGACCGATCGCCAACCGGAGCGCCGCCAAGTACACCTGCTCCTGCGGCGACTGCGGATCGCGGTCCGCCGGATACTGTGCCAAGGCAAGAATCAGATCTCCGCTGCGAAAGGACGCCAAAGACGCGCTCAGCAGCTCTCTTTCCTCGGGGGTGAGCGGGAGTTCGTCCACGTCGATGACGGCGGCATAGTAAAGACACCACTGGATTGCCTTCATGGAGTAAAGGAAGGGGGCTCGGTGGGGTTTCTCCCCCGTGGCAGCGGTGCCATTATCACCTGCCTGCAACAACACCGTCCCCTGATTGTTCTTCAAGTCAACCGAGCCGTCCATCACCCGAATGAACAACCCACCGTCCTCTCGGGCTTCCGCCACGAACTCTGTGCCTCGAATAGCCGCGGAAGCACTGCGAGTCTGGATCTCGACGTCCGTAGGAGAACCGCGATGGAAGAGGTAGATCATTCCCTCCAGGATCTTTACTCGCATCGTCTTTCCATTCTGGGACGGGGATGAAATCTCGAGAGTGCTCAAGGGAGGAATTTGGATCACCCCGAGTTGAGGAGTCTGCAGAAACAGCCGTGTGTGCCGACCCGTGCGAATCCGATCTCCAGGGCGGAGGTCTTGCGGCATTCGTGTGGATGCGAGAACCCAATCCAGGGCACCGCTCGGAGCAATCCACCAATTGGTTCCCTGAAGGGCAATGACCTGAACTCCGTTCGTCAAAGGAGCAGCTAATCCACGGCCAGCATCCTGAGCCGGGAGTGAGTCGAGCCCCGCTCCGCACAGGAGCACGCCCAGCCAGAAACGTGAGAACGGAGGACTCAGATGGCTTCGGTTCACAGTTCGTTTACTCGCTGCCAGGGCGAGGTCGGGAAAGGCGATAGAACCGACTCGGCGCGGAGCTCACATCCCAGAGCGTCGGATCGACCGAAGGGGCAATGGTTCCAAGGACGCCCCAGGGCAATAGAGTCTCCAACGATTCGGTCGCTTCCAAGGTGACGGTTTCCGAGACGGTGCCTAACAGCATGAACGTCGCAGGTGCCCCCTCGGTTTTGGCAGTCGCTCCGCTCTGACAGGGGTCCGCTACCGCCACCACAGCCCCGGGCAGCGTCCTCTGAAGGGTCTCATTCTGAATGGTAACGGAATAACGGCCGGAGTCGGAATAGTTTAGAAACGGGAGAACTAAACGTTCGCGCACCGCTCCCGCTATTCGGCGACCATTGACCTGCCACTGATAAGTACTGTTCGGCAGTGCAAAATTCGTGGCGACTCGGAGTGCCAGACTGGTTCCACGCGCTTGAAGAAAACGTTCTACTGAGTCTCCAAGCGGGGAGTCGCTCGCCTGCGAGGAGGCATCGGATTGAAAATGCACGCTGAACTGAATGTTCGTGCCGCGAATTCCACCCACGGTGTCCACCACCGCTCGATACACTGTGCCAGCAGTGGCGAGAAAACTCAGTCGACTCCCGCGCTCGCGAGATCCGTTTCTCTCCAAAATCTCAGCGCAACTCCCGAGGGCATCGTTGTTACAGTCGACCAGAGGTTCGTAGAGGTTTGAACAAATGGAAAAGTTCTGCAAATAGACGGCCAGCACCGTGTCAACGTCACTCCCTTGAGTATCGAGGGTGCAAATACCGTCGGATTCCGCAGCCAGCTGAAACCAACGAGAGGCACCGCCCGGCGCTCCGCAGTGTGCCGGTTCACATCGGTCGGTGGTGCCCGCGTTGAAAAAACGCTGGTTGATCAAGGTGCCTGCGGCGAGGGAAAAAGTTCCCGTCGAAGCCCCCGCGATCGAGAGGGCAGATCTGGCGGTATCGCCGCGAGGGATCACTTCAGCGAGCTTGTCCTTGGATTGTACGGTCGGGTTGGGCCCGATCTCCAGATCGGCAAGCGCACTGACTGAGCTTCGTCCGACGGAGTTCGTCACAGCCAGAGAATATTGGCCGAGGTCAGAGGTTTCCACCGGGCTCAGGGTCAGCCCGGAGTGGGTCGCTCCGCCGATTGGAATTCCGTTGTGGAACCATTGAACTCTTAAACTTGAATCAGCCTCCGTGGTCTTGGCCTCAAAAAACGCGGTACCCCCCAACAACACCGTCTGACTGCGAGGCTGCGAGATAAACACCGGGATGCGACTGGCGGTCACTTCCAAGTTCCATCGACAGACGTAGGTTCCGGTCTCCCCCGTCAGGCCGTCGATCGCGATCCGATATTGAGTGCCGGCCTCGGCGTTCCAGCTCACCTTGCTTGCGTGAAACCCTCCGCTGTCGTCGTCGCTGGCCACTTCGGTGAGCGCGCTGAGGTAACTGCCGGTGTACACCGCCAGCAAGGTGTCAAACGTGCTCCCCTGAGTATCGAAGGTGGCGATGCCGGTAGCAGGAGCGGTCCAGACATACCAGACGGAGTTGCTAGTTCTAAGGTTGAGATGCAGGGGTTCGCCGAGATCGCGCGTGGCCCCGAAACTCACACCGCGGACACTGTTACTCAGCGTCGCAATCGGTTCGCTCTTCACAAACTGGTCTCCGCCAGGCAGGAATTTCAAGACGACCAAGAGCGACGCTTCATCGCTCTCCAGAGCCCCGGCTGCATTGAAAACTGTGGCTCGATAACTGCCGCCGTCAGAGATCGCGACATGCATCAGTGTGATGCACTCATTGGTTTGGTCGGGAAGGTTCAATCCGTTCTTCTGCCATTGGTAGGAAAACGGCCCGGCCCCCTGTGCCGAGATACAAAACGTGGCGCTGGATCCCAAGGACGCGCTAACGCTGGCGGGTTCAGCCCTCGCGGAGAGGGGCTGGGCAGCCAGGGAACCACGCGCCAGCACCGGGATCAGCATAAGCAGCAAGCCCAGCTCTCGCGATCGCGATGCCGGTAAAAACGGTTTCGGGCCAGAATTCATTTACTTCCTCCGGTCGATTCGATGCGTCAGAACAATCCTGTTCGTGGCTTGCACTACCCAAAGCTCGAACAGAGCGGATCCAGGCCAGTGACGCCAAAACGAGACCGCCCGATCGCACCAATGCTCTCCTCTATGAAGAGACACTATACAAGTCCGAAATGCCTTCCCCGCCACTCTGGACCTCTGTCCAGCGATCCGTGTGCCCCCCTCAGAAACCACTTCGGTGGGAGAGTCAGCGGCACACCCAGCCTAAGCCAGGCCAGCGGGTCTTTTACTAAAGACTACGGAAAACGGGGATGCACCCTTACACTTGAGGATGAATCCTCAACCTGGAGTTTGGACCTTTTTGAGCTGTACTGGCGGCGAAGTTTTTGGATATATCGGGAGCGTGAGCCCGTAGTGTTCGGCACAGAAGTTGAGGAGGAAGCTCCTGGAAGCGTTTCAGCGCGAGTTGGAGCCATGTCTGGCTCAAGCAGCGGTTTCAGAACCGAGCGTGCCGGACCACCCACTCACCCCAGACAAACCACCCCTATTGCCATCGACACAACCCCTCGACCGCACTTCTCCTCTCCAAGCTTCGGCTACGCCCAACACTACGGGGTTGAAGTCGTAGATCCTCACCTAACGTTCACGTTCTGATCGCAGGCTTACGACGCGAATGGCTATTTTCCAGATCGCATCCGTCGAGCTGGCTGAACCGGCAAAGTGTGAACAACGGCCGTTGATCGTAATCGCCGGGTAACGCCGGTGCGCATTCCAAACCTTTGGAGCTTCAAAAGAACCGCAGCTTGACTGAGGGAGGGGTCTTCCCGGGTAATGGCCCTCCCGATGAGCAATCTAAAAAACATCCTGCGCTTCGGCTGGCCTTATCTGCGCCGCTATCGGTCACGCTTTGTGGCCGGGGTGCTGCTCGGATTATTCTTCGCTCTGACGAACGGCTTGATTCTCCAAGCCGCCAGCCTCGTGATGGATCGCTTGCGTTCGCCGAGCGAGCAGTCGATGGCTCTGCGTGACCACCAGATGAAGGCGGAGGTCGAGGAGGCTGAGGAAGCCACCCGGCTCGCCGCCTTACCCTCTGGGTCTCGCCAGATGGCGGACACCTGGAAGATTTGGAAGCAACGCCAAAAGGTATGGCGCAAGCAAACCCTCGATGGGCTCGACCGCTGGCTGCCGCTGGCGGGACGTAAGATGGATCAGAACCAAATGGTGGGTGTGCTGCTCATTTTCCCCCTGCTCATGGGGCTTCGCGGATACACAGGTTACTTGAGCAGCTACTGCCTCGGATGGGTGAGCGAGAGAGTGATCAATGACTTGCAGGTCGATGTGCTCAAGAAGTTGCACTCCCTCTCCCTGGATTATTTCAACAAGTCCCAGCTCGGCGATCTCACCACTCGCGTGCAATCCGATACCGCCTGGCTCCAGCGTGCTTTGAACCTTGGGTTGTCGGATCTCGTGAAGGAGCCGAGCACGGTTCTGGTGATCTTTGTTATCCTCCTTTGGCTGGATTTGAAGATGACCCTGTTCGTGCTCCTGGTAATGCCGATCTGCCTCATTCCGGTGATTGTGCTCGGTCGTAAGATTCGTCACGCCGCCAAACGAGGGGTGGAAACCAAGGTCTCCCAGTCCAGCCAGCTATTGGAAGTTCTTGCAGGGATTCGTGTGGTTAAGGCGTTCGGCCTTGAGGCGCATCAAACGGAGCGCTTCCGCGAGCATGCGCAAGACCTGGTTCGCTTCGGAATGAAAGGTGTAAAGGCCAAGGAGCTAGTCAACCCGATCATTGAAACCATCACCGCCCTGATCTTCGGCGTTCTCCTGGTCTTCCTATTTCGGAATGGACGCAGCCCAGAGCAAATTATCATTTTTGTCGGCGGACTGGTCGCAGCATTTACGCCCTTGAAGAAAATCGCCGGACTTCATGTGCTCTTCGCTCAGTCGAGCGCAGGCGTGGACCGTCTCGCGCAAATCCTCGACGAGCAGCCCACCGTTCGCGAGCCCGCTCAGCCGCTGATGCTGCCTGCCTTTCAAAGCGCTATTGCGTTCGAAGGAGTGAGCTTCGGCTATGGCGATAAGCCGGTGCTTCGCAATGTGACGCTCCAGATCCCCGCGGGACAGCGGGTCGGGATTGCGGGGGAGAGTGGTTCGGGGAAAAGCACCCTGTTGAATCTGCTCTTCCGCTTCTACGATCCTACTCAGGGTCGAATCTGCCTCGACGGGGCGGATCTCCGTTCGATTCGAACCGGCGATCTGCGCCACGAGATGGCCCTGGTGAGCCAGGAGATTGTGCTCTTCGACCAATCGATCGCGGAGAATATCGCGTGTGGCAAACTCCACGCGACTCGTGACGAGATCGTCGTGGCAGCGAAGGCGGCCTTCGCCCATGACTTCATCCAGGCTCTGCCACAGGGATACGACACTCGTATTGGCGAGCGAGGGGTGACGTTGTCGGGTGGACAGCGTCAGCGGTTGGCG
>JAYTTC010000215.1:0-7813 GCA_043745255.1 Verrucomicrobiales bacterium | reverse complement strand
TAGGCTCAAGCGTAACTTCTCGGTAGCCCTCCAGCTGCCGGTCAGTTCAGTAAGCCATTCGTTCACTCGATTGAAATTGCTGTAGTCGCTGATCGTCTGCCGCCCGTTCAGAGTGACAAACAGTTTCTCGCTGTAATCGTAGTTTGCTCCGAGAAACGTGCCGTAGATTCGGGATCGAACCCGGTTGCCGACCTCAACCAGGCCGCCCTCGATATCGGTATAGGTCTGGGAAACCCCAATCGACAGTTTGGACCAGGCGTAGCGTGCCGCGAGGCGTACGTCTTGGTCGAAGGAGTTGAACTGGGTCTTATCCGTGTAAGCCACGTAGCTCGGTTCATATTGGAGCGACAGCGAATTTCCGCTCGATCCCAGGTAATCGCCCAAGCCTAACCCAAACATCGGAGTCACAGTCCATATCAGATCCTTCTGACGGTTCGGGGAGTTGAAGATAATATTGTCGTCGTAAATCGAGCTAACTCGCGCGCCCGCACGGATCTTTGCCCCTCCCCAGCGCAAGGCATCCTCTCCCCAGGTCTGGGTCGGGCGGGCGACGGTGGATCCGTTTTCCTTAAAGGAGTCTCCGTAGGGAGTGACACTCCGAGACTCCGAGCCGGTGACGGAATACAGATCCGTCCCCAGGAGTGGGGAGGCAAACACACCCAAACCGCAAATCGTTAGGCAGGTGGTGGTGTTCAAAGAACTGTCAGTCATGTGTTTGATCAAGGTTATTGTGCGTGAATCCATGCGGTTGGCTGGATTTTCTTAGCAAACACCTCGGTAAAGGCAAGCATGGATCCGGTCAACCCCAGGAACCTCCGCTGCTCCTCGTTGGGATTACATTCGGGGTTCACGGTCGAGTGAACAGATCGTCGTCGTCTGGCCCTTACCAGACACCCTCTGACAGTGATGAGCTTAGCTTTCATGCCCATTTGGGGTATCGGCACTTTCCGAGCAGACTTGACCCTCTTGGCGCGCGGTTAAATGCGATGTCCTGCTTCTGTAGTGTCGTCCGTATCGGACGATCGGGGCAGGGGATGGGCCGATACGGCCCACGCTACAGAACTGCAGTCCTGCTTCTGTAGTGTCGTCCGTATCGGACGATCCGGCCAGGGGATGGGCCGATACGGCCCACACTACAGAACTGCAGTCCTGCTTCTGTAGCGTCGTCCGTATCGGACGATCGGGCGGGGATGGGCCGATACGGCCCACGCTACAGAACTCGGCTAATCAGAAGCTCAAAGCGGACTCGTCCGAACCTGCCCCTCTCCGCGAGCAATTATTGAACTCCGGCTTGCGTCCCTCCGCAGGGACGGGGATAGTAACTACCGCCTCGGTGTTACCCCATTAAAAGACGTATGAAATGCCCTCTGATCGCTCGTGTTTTCGGGTCCTGTTCTCATTCACGCCACCTTCTTCTCTCCTTGGTTCTGATGTATCCCTTTTTGGCGGCGAATGCGGCCATCACGCCGGGGGTTCTCTATGCATGGGGCAATAATTCGTCCGGTCAACTGAATGTTCCGTCGAATCTCGGATCGGTCATCGGGATTTCCGCGGGAAGGCTGCACAGCCTCGCGATCCAGACCGATGGAAAGGTGGTGACTTGGGGAAACCACGTGGACACTCGACTGAACGTTCCGACCGGGCTCCCGGCAATCGCGGCGGTGGCGGCGGGCGGAACTCACAGTCTGGCCCTGGGTACGAATGGCGCGGTCTACGGTTGGGGCGACGATGCCTACGGTCAGCAGAAGCCACCCGCGACCCTTGGCGCGGTGACGGCGATCGCGGCGGGAGACACGCACAGCCTCGCGTTGAAAATCAACGGAGTTGTGGTGGCATGGGGAAATAATGACCGAGGTCAGGCTCCCTTGAATCTGAATCTCTCCGGCATCGTTGCCATCGCGGCCGGGGAGGGGCATAGCTTGGCTCTTCGCTCCGCTGGCGGGGTGGAGGGCTGGGGGGACAACAGTTTCGACCAGATCTCAATTCCCAACCTGGGTGCCGCGGTGGCCATCGCGGCGGGAACAAGTCACAGCCTGGCGTTGCGGTCCGACGGGAAAGTATTTGCCTGGGGCGACAACTCATTCGGGCAGAGCTCGGTTCCTTCCAATCTGGGCTCGGTGCTGGCCATTGCCGCAGGCGGCAACTGCAGCCTGGCTCTGCTGGCCAACCACACCGTTCGTGTATGGGGCGAGACCACCTTCGCACAACTCTCCGTTCCTTCGGATTTGGTGAATGGATTGAAATTGGCCGGTGGCGCCTACCACTGCCTGGCCATCCGAGTGGACCCGCCCGTGATTTCGACACAGCCCCAGGGGCTGAGCGTTTTGATTGGCTCCAGCGCCACGTTCGATGTGACCTCCACGGGAAGCCCGCCCGTGACCTATCAATGGAAGTTCAGCGGCACAAATATCCCCGGTGCCACCGGCACCTCTTACGCAGTCAGTTCGACAAAAGCAACCGATGCCGGCAGCTACACCGTGTTGTTGGCGAACTCGGCCGGAACCGTCACCAGTTCCAATGCGGTCTTGATCGTTCGCGAGCCTCCGGTCATTACCCAGCAACCCGTGGGGAAGACGGTGGGCCTGGGAACCTCGACCTCCCTCGAGGCTGCGGCGATCGGCGCGCCACCTCTCTCCTATCGATGGCGCAAGAATCAAACTCCTCTCAGTGCCGGCGTGGCCAGCCTGCTCAGCTTCGGCTCGGTCCAGTTAGGCGATGCCGGTAATTACGATGTCGTGATCACCAATCGATACGGCTCCGTGACCAGCTCGGTGGCCGTGCTTGAGATCAAGCCCCTCCCCGCAATCCTGCGTTTCCCCGCCAGCCTCGAAGCCTTGCCTGGAACCACTGTTGCGCTCTCGGTGGTGGCGACCAATGCCGACTCTTACCGGTGGTATAAGAATAATCAGATCGTCGCCGGTGCCGTGCTGCCGAGTCTCGTGTTCAGTCCGGTGCTGCCCGCTGACCTGGGGTCGTATCGGGTGACAGCTCTCAACGGATACGGAGAAGCAGCCAGCAGCGCAGCCTCACTCACTCTCAGCGTGCCTGAGGTCTTCTCTCAGGTGGTGGGATGGGGGGAATCGCAAATTTGGGACGGCTCTCGCTTTGTCGAGGTATCGCCCCCCATCGGGTTGAGTGGCATTGTTCAGGTGGCCGCAGGCGCTTCCCACAGTTTGGCATTGAAGAAAACCGGAACGGTTCTCGGTTGGGGGGAGAACTCCTTTGGTCAGGCCTTGGCTCCCTGGGATTTGACGGGCGTGACCGCGATCGCTGCCGGAGATGGTTTCAGTCTGGCCCTGACCGCCCTCGGCAAGATCGTAGCCTGGGGCCGCTCCGATGAGTCGCAAGTTGCCGTTCCGTCACCGCTCACCGATGCCGTGGTCATTGCTGCGGGAAAATCTCATTCGCTTGCACTTCGATCCGGCGGAGAAGTGGTCGCTTGGGGAAGCAATCACGAAGGCGAGTCCTCGTTGCCTCTAGGACTCGGTCGTGCGAAGGGCATCGCGGCGGGCGAGGACTTCAGCCTGGTCCTGCTCACCAACGGCACGGTAGTCGGGTGGGGGAAAAACGATTTCGGACAGCGACGGCCGCCTGCGGGGCTTTCGAATGTCATCAGCTTGGTCGCGGGCAGGGCGCATGCACTGGCGCTTCGCAGCGATGGAAGCGTGATTGCATGGGGAGACAACGTTTTCTCGCAGACGGATGTGCCGGTATTCGCACATTCTGTAACGGCGTTGGCTGCGGGTGATGATCATAGCATTGCGCTGCTGTCGAACGGGGATGTGGTGGTGTGGGGGAAGAATAATGCCGGGCAGCTGAGTCCTCCGAGCGATCTGCAGCGCACCGTATTCCTGGCCGCAGCCGCGGATCACTGCCTGGTCCTGCGACAACGGGGAGTTCAGTTCCAACCGATTCAGGTCGCTCCCAACGGAACCCTTCGTTTGCAGCTTGTGAGCACGGACGGAACTCCGATCGATGCGGCTCGAGCGGCACGGGTGCGAATCTATAGCTCGCCCAGCCTGTTGCTGCCCTTCAGTTCCTGGACCCAGCTCCCAGCTCCCGCCTTGACCGATACTGGGGCTCTCCGAACGATTGAAACTCCTCCAGCTGGCTCCGCGGCCAAGTTTTTCCGCGCGGTCGAGGAGGCGCTGTGATTTGAGTCTGAAGCGGGTCGCTCTGCTCGACCGTTCACGTGATGCCTTTCAGCCCTGTCCAGACCAGTCCGAAACACGGGATCATCAGAAGCCAAACCATCGCAGGTTCGATTTTGCGATATTCCGGCGGAACACGCTTCAACCCATCAACGACAAGAAAACAGATCAACCCGCAGATAGCCAAGGTAAGCGATCACCGCGATCACCGCGATCCCTGCGACGAGAGCAATGGTACGGAACGGAAGAGCGTTCGACAGAGTGTCGTGGTTCATGATGCTTCCGAGGATTCAGATGGCGTGATCCGCGCGATGTATGCCCGTGAGCTCTGTCGGTGTCAACGCTCCGAACCAGAACCCGTAATTCCTGCTCCGGGCGAGGCTTTCGAAGTAAAACGGAGTTGAGAGATGGGTTTGCAGCACCGGACGAGCGGGAAACAGGCCGTGGTTCCAACCGAAGGCCAAGGGCGGCAGCATTTCCATCTATTCCAGTCTCCTCCGAGCGAATTTTCACACAGTCGTCTTCTGTAGCGTGGGCCGCATCGGCCCATCCCTGCCGGATCGTTCGATACGAACGACACTACAGAAGTCGGACTGTAGCGTGGGCCGTATCGGCCCATCCCCTGCCTTTGCGGCGCTCCCTCAACCCAATTTGTCGAGAGGACTCTGGAGAGGTACATTTACAACTCCGACCCAAACAATCCTTGGGGTATACCCGGTGGAACCCAACCCAAGCTGGCTGGTAGCGGGTTCTACGCCGAGCTGTGGTGGGGAGCCCTCGGAGCTTCCGAGGCCGACTTGAAACCGGTGGAGGGCTCGCGTACGACATTTAAGACGGGGGTTGTAGCTGGATTAATTAACGGCATCTCTCATCTTCCCATCGTTGGCACCCATGGAGGAGATAAGGTTACACTTCAGCTGCGCGCTTGGGATAGCCAGGGTGGAATGATCGGGAGCTGGGCGGAGATGGTGAAAAGCTATTTTGCCAGAGGCAGATCTGTGCTCATTACGAACTACGAACTCGCCGGGCAGGATGCCGAAGGCGTGCAGCATGTGGGCTCTGGAAACCTGGCCGCCGCCGGTCTCAACTCGTTTGTCATTTGGCCGATTCCCGAACCCACACCGCTAGCGCTGATGATCCTCGGACTACTCGCGCTGAGAATCCGCCGAAAAGGAGACTCTTAGCGCCGTCGCAGACGGCACGAGGTCTTACCGAAGACGCGAAGGTTCCAACGATGTGTGGTCCGTCTTCATTCCGCCCTGCTTACGTCTCATTTGGAACCTGCGCTTGACCTTGCGCCTGCAAACCGAGATCTAACTGTGGCAATGGCTCGCCTTTCACACAAACCTCAGCCTCGCCGCTGGATCACACGCGTTTTGAAGCGTTCTCGCCTTTTCGATACTGAGCATTGCGGTGCGCTCGCTGCTCTGGCGTTACTCTGCGTGCTGGCGTGCTTTGTCATGCTGCAGCTCCTCGTTCCGCTCAGCACGGCAATCAAGATTGGGGAAGATGAGGATTTTGAACTGTCGAAAGCGACACTCGCCCTGAAAGGGTATCACTTCTATACGGAAATCTGGAATGATCAGCCTCTGTTTCACACAGCGTTAGTGACCGGGTTGCTTAAGCACGTCTCCGGATCCGTGCTCATGGCTCGTCTGCTTACCTCTGCCTACAGCCTGTTATTACTGGGGGCTTTTTTTTGCCTATCGACGCACATTGGTGGATTGGCTGTAGGAACGCTCTCCGCCCTCCTCTTGCTCGTCTCCCCCGGGTTCCTTGAGTTGGGATCATCCTGCATGGTTGAGATTCCCGCCTTGGCTCCTGCAATTGCAGGGCTATGTGTGATCCTCACGATGAAGCCGGCTCGGATCCCGAGGTTGGCTGAGATAATGGCCGGGGTATGTTTTGCAATCGCTTGCCAGACCAAGTTCATCAGCATCGTCCTGCTGCCAGTTGCAGGACTCATCCTCCTTTTCTTCCGAGACTATCACCACGAGAGGCGGAGTGGCGACGGCGATGCCTCCGTTAGCATGCGTGATGCTGGATCGTTCCTGAACCCTGTCGTCGCCATGTCGGTTTTCAGCGCGGCGTTCCTGATCGCGTTCTTGTCGCTCCAGGTAGTATTGAGCGAGGGTGACTGGTGGTTAGAGTTTCAACAGTCCTGGTCTGCGCACTTCGGGGGCCCAAAAACTCTCGAGTATGGCTCTCCGGACCAATTTCCGTTTCAGTGGGCTGTTTTGCTTAAGCATTGGGACGCCACGATCCCTGCGTTGTTTGGAATTTTCCATGCCTTGCGGCAGGTGAAGTCAGACCGCTTGCTCCTGCTTCCAGTTGTCTGGCTGGCGCTCGCTCTGATGGTATTCGGAACTCATAAGCCGTGGTGGCCTTACTATTATATTCACACTGCGGTTCCTCTCTGCTGCTGCGCTTCAGTAGGGATCGTGTGGCTTTCGCAAGAGATCACTCGACGAGATTTCACGGGGTTGAAGTGGAGCTCGGCTGCGGTCGGGGTTGCGGCTTCGATGTGGATCGCCGGAAGAATGTACTTTCAGATCACAGGAATCCGACACATGCCTCAGATTTACAGCTCATTGGCGCTGACTGAAATTGCCCGGTATAAACCGTTCGTGAAATTTCTCTATACCGACGAGCCCAGTTATTCGTTCCATGCCGGAATTCCTCTACCTCCTCGACTGGCCGTGAGCGGTCTGAAGCGTTATTGGTCGGGGAGTCTGACTCACGCCATAGTAGGATCTGAAATGTCGGCTATAAAGCCCGAGCTGATTCTGCTTGCCAACGACGCGGCGGCTATGCCATTTCAAGACCTTCTCAACTTGGAGTATCACATGGTTTACCAAGATCGACATCACAAGCTCTACGCCATCAGATCCATCATTTCTAAGGCCAAGTGGTAAGCGTTCTTTTCACCCGTGATGACAACACCTCTGATCAATATCACTCTGCCCGCTCACAATGAGCAGGCGATTCTGGAGAAGTCGGTCACAGCGCTTCTGGGCTATCTGGAGGCGGAATTCCACCACGACTATGAGGTCGTCATTGCTGAGAATGGATCGACAGATCGAACATGGGAAATTGCTGATAATTTGGCTCGTCGTCACGAAAGGGTGCAAGCGCTGCGCCTTTCCGTAAAAGGCCGGAGTGGGGCGTTGCGAGCTGCATGGAGCCGAAGCAAGGCAGATGTCCTTTCCTATATGGATTGCGATTTATCTTCAGACCTTGAAGCTTTTCCAAACCTAGTAGATACGGTGATCGGAGAGGGCTTCGATTTGGCCATAGGCTCCAGGCTTCTTCGCAGATCCACGACCAGCCGTGGGCTAAGAAGGGAGGTTATTTCACGGTGCTATAACCTTCTCATTAAAATCTTTTTTGCGAGTCAGTTTTCCGATGCGCAGTGCGGCTTCAAGGCCCTGACGCGCGGAGCTGCAGATGCGCTGTTGCCGATGGTGGAGGATGACGGCTGGTTTTTTGACACTGAACTGCTGCTTCTAGCCGAAGCGAAAGGGTTTCGAATTTTTGACGCTCCCGTTAGGTGGGTGGATGACCCGGACACCCGAGTGCGGATCGTTCGTACGGCGTGGGATGATATCAAGGGATTGATGAGACTTCATCGCAAGTTGCGCTCGCGCAAAGAGGACTCGCGG
>JAYTTC010000214.1:0-7828 GCA_043745255.1 Verrucomicrobiales bacterium | reverse complement strand
GCGACGTGGCGACGGACAGCCAGTTGGTCAATTCGCTGAGCGTCGGGAACGCCGACATTTACGGCGATGTGTCAACGGGCCCAGGCGGGAGCGTGGCCATCGGTTCCCAGGGGTTTGTCACGGGGAAGATTAGCGACGATATGAATGTTTCATTTCCCGATGTCGTGGCCCCCTACAGCACGGCAAGCGCACCCGTCGGCGGAACTGTGAGCGGCACAGATTATACCTATGTGCTTTCGAGCGGGAATTGGAAGATCAATGGCGATCTCAGCCTTAGCGGGAGTAATCAGCGGATTTTTGTTACCGGAAACGCGATCCTCTACGTCACCGGAAATGTGAGTCTTACCGGGCTCTCCTATATCCAAGTGGCGACCAATGCGTCTCTTAAACTTTACGTGGCGGGAGCTTCCGCTTCCGTCGGCGGAAGTGGGATAGTCAACTCTGCGGCTGACGCGTCGCATTTCACCTACTATGGTCTCCCCAGTAACATCAGTGTCTCCTTTAGCGGCAACGGGGCGTTTGCCGGAGTGATCTACGCTCCCAGTGCCAATTTGAGCATGGGAGGAGGTGGCAGCAATACCTACGACTTTGTCGGGTCTAGCATTTCATCAACCGCCACATTGAATGGTCATTACAACTTTCACTACGACGAGAACTTGGGGCGGGTCGGACCCTCTCGTGGTTATGTGGTGACGTCGTGGGATGAACTGTAGACTCTCGGTTTGCAGAGAAGACGTATGCCGGGGATGTGCGGGTAAGAATGGACAGCGCGTTGTTCCGAAGGTTTTCCAAAGACGGGCACGTCGCATCCTGAGGGGCGTGTGTATAAAATCGATGGCTCCTATCTGAGGTTTGGAGATGGAAGGTGTTGGTTAAGGACACGACAACTGCGCTCGTCGAGAGGATTCCTACTCAGCCACCTCCGTGTTGATCCGCTGTAATAGCTGGCGGCGAAGTCGAGGCTGTTGGCGCGACGCGAAGTGCGGTCCTTCTCCCGCCAAATTGGCGTTGGATGGGTTTCTTCATGGCGTGCCAATCCTCATGCAATCCCGCTGGCGAATGCTCGTGTCCCAATCGGGTGTGATTAAAAGTGGGTGAGAATGGAGTCTGGTCTATTCGAAGAGGTGGGGCGGGGATGGGCCGATACGGCCCACGCTACAGAACTGCAGCCCCGTCTTTTTTGTGTCTCTTGCGCCTTTTCGCGGCTAAGCCCTGCCCTGCCCGTTTCCGATCCTGGGAGGAGCGTTTACCGCGGATTGCGCGGAGGACGCGGATGGGAAGTGGAACCTGTTCCGAGAACCTACTTCTGTCGGGACATCGCGGCCGATGAAGTGGGCGGCGCTCTCACGCAGCTACCCATTCAGGCTTTCGCCAAGCATCGGATCTCACCCACTTTCAACTGCACCCGTCCCAATCTGTAACCAAGAATTCTGGCTTGTATGGACTTCATGTCCCGAATCACAGTCCATCCCATGATCCAAGCGGGAAAGGCTGAGCATGGTTACTCGAGCGTCCAGTGATTCACCCAAGCACCGAACACTTCGTCACGGACTGTTTTACGTGGCGTGCGGTTTCCTGCTGGCCGCTGCGGGGAGCTTCAGTTTGAGCTCCTGCGGTACGATTGAACGCACAGTCCTCGTTCCACCCCATATTGAAGGAGCCACTTTCGTCGGGAATCAAACCTGTTTTGACTGTCATACCAATATCTCGCGTAGCTTTCCGATGAGTCGGCACGCGCGGATCCAGATTCCCCAAGCAGGCAGCGGCAATCTCCATGGCTGCGAGTCCTGCCATGGCCCTGGCAGTCTTCATGTTCAGGCGGGGGGCGGGCGTGGGCGATTTATTACCAATCCGGGGTCGGATCCCAGCGCTTGCTATGAATGTCATCTTCAGGTTCGAGGTGAGTTTCATCTTCCGCAGCACCATCCCGTTCCCGAGGGCAAGATGAGCTGCGTTCAGTGCCATGATCCCCATGGGTTGGATCTCTTCAAACCGACGGGCGGTCTCGCGATGGCACGTCAGAACGAGTCCTGCGCAACCTGCCACCGGGAACAGAGCGGCGTGCATGTCTACGAGCATGAGGCTCTGCGGGAGGGTTGCACGACCTGTCACAATCCCCACGGATCGATCAATGCGAAGCTGTTGATCGAGAGGGATGCCAATCTCTGTCTCAAGTGCCACGCGCAAATTCCGGTTCCGGGTACGGCTGGGATCGAGATTTATATCGGGAAAATTCCCCATAGTGCCAACCTTCGCCTCGGCGGATGCTGGAGCTCTGGATGCCACATGGCCGTGCACGGATCTCAGATCCACCCACGATTGTTTTACTAGAAGATTGCCGACATGAAACACCTCCGGCGATATTCAGAATGGCTTCTCGAATTAACGGCCGTTTGGCGAGGGTCTACCCCGGTGGCTCTGATGCTGTTGCTGGGGTCGGTGGACCTCTGTCGTTCCGCCACGGTGGACGTGTCCAAACTTCCTCCTCCCGCCAAGAGTTCGATGGACTTCAATCGCGACGTTCTGCCGATCCTGGAGAAATCCTGTTTTCGCTGCCATGGCCCGGAGCGACCCAAGAGTGAGTTTCGACTGGACCGCCGCGAGTTGGCGTTAAAGGGAGGCTCGGTCGGTGTGGATATTGTTCCTGGCAAGAGCGCTGAGAGTCCGTTGATCCATTTTGTGTCGTTCCTGGTTGAAGACATGGAGATGCCTCCGCCGGGAAAAGGGGAGCGACTCTCGAAAGAGCAAATTGGAACCTTGCGAGCTTGGGTGGATCAGGGCGCAGAATGGGGAACTCAGACGAATCAGCCCCGATACACTTTGGCCATGTCGCAGATGGCCGGGTTTACCACGGTGAAAGGCAATGAAGCGAAGTTCCGTGAGCACTATGGACGTCCGCAAGGAGCCAATGGAGGAATGGAAGATTTTGAACTGATGGAAACCTTGGGCTCCGATTCGCGGTTGAGAATCAAGGCCCGTGCTCTGAGAGATGAGTATCGAATGAGTCTCTCCTTGGAGAAGAACCAAGTGGGCTCAGTGACTGTCGGATGGGAGCAGTTTCGAAAATACTACGCGGATACGGGCGGTTACGCGCCTTCTCTGACGCCCTCTACATTCACCCTCGACCGTGACCTCCACCTGGACTCCGGACGGGCGTGGGTTGATTTCGTGTTGACGCCGCCTCGGTGGCCGATTTTCAAAGTGGGATACGAGTATCAATACCGGGATGGAACCAAAGCGCTGACCAGTTGGGGGCCGGTGACGGATGGGGTGCGCACTCTGAATATCTTCCCCGCCTACAAATCGCTGCACGAATCGGTTCATGTGCTGAAGCTTGACGTGGACTACGACCTGGGTGGTTTCAGAATTCAGGACCAATTTCGCGGCGAATTCTACGACCTGAAGAGTGATCGTCACCATGTGACTCTTGCGGATATCACCGGCCCAGGGATCACATCCCGACAGGACATTCAAGAGGGGAGCCGACATTTCCACGGAGCAAACACTCTTCGCGTGGAGCATCAGTTCAAGGACTGGCTGTTCGGATCTGCAGGGTATCTCTATAGCAAGCTGGACGGAGAGTCGGCCATTGGCCTGGTGGGCACATTTTGGTCGTACGCGGCAACTCCAATCGATGGGCAGCTCGCCAGCCAGGAGATAGTGATCAGGAGAGAATCCCATGTGGCCAACCTGAATGCATTGCTGGGTCCCTGGCAGGGATTCACCGTCACAGCGGGAGCGCAGAGCGAGTGGACGCGCACCTCGGGCTTCGGCCGAGGCGTGCTCAATAGCGCATTCATCGCCGATCAGCTGGAGACGATGAGTGCGAACAGCGACCGCTCGCTGGTGGAGGAGTCTTTGTCCGTGCGCTACACGAAAATCCCGGCAACGGTGCTCTTCGCGGAAGCTCGTCTGCGTCAGGAAAGCGCGAACATCTATGAGGATCAGACGGGTGGGCTGGGAATTGGATATGATTTTCTGCGAGACACGGCTGTCACGTCCGAGGTGAAGGATTGGCGTGCTGGCTTTAGCAGTTCGCCGGTCTCGCGAGTCACCTTCGGAGGTCACTATCGGCATCGAGAGTATTCCGATCATTTCAATCCTCGACGCGACGAAGCATTCGGTTTTCCGAATAGTGGATATTCGTCATTTATCCGAGAGCGAGAGACGCAGACGGGCGAGGTGGAGGGGCGATGCGTCCTGCGCGTGACTTCCTGGCTGAAGACCACCTTGGTTTACAAGTGGTCAGACGCCGACTATTTCACCTCCACCGACCCGGAGCTTTCAGCGCCGGGGACTCCCGGAGGTGGGCATTACAGTGGTAAGCAGGACTCTCATACGTATAGTTTCAACACCACGCTCACCCCTTGGCGGCGCTTGTACCTCGGCAGCACAGTGACCTATCGCCACACACGCACCACCACGCAACAGAACGATGTGGCGTCGATCGTTCCCTATCGGGGTGACCTCTACACTCTCATGGCGAATGCCACGTATGTTCTGAGTGAGACGGTCGACTTAAACGGCACCTACACCTATTCCCGAGCCGACTACGGGCAGGAGAACGGACTTTCAGGACTGCCGCTCGGGTTGGACTACGAGCTCCACGGAGTTCAGACGGGGCTCACCTGGCATTTTCGCAAAAAAATCACCACCCGCTTGCAGTATGGCTTCTACACCTACGACGAGAAGAACACGGGTGGCTGGAATAACTATGTGGCCCATTCGGTGTTCGCGATCTTCTCCGTAAAAATGCCCTGAAAGAGAAGGGGAGTGTTATCCGCTCAGACGCCAAGGGCCAGCCTTGGATCGTTCAAGGCTGGCCCTGATTTTAGGTATCTTGGATACGACTTACGGGCCGACTGGTTCTTCGCCCGGCTGGACGAGAGTCGATCGGTAAAACCGATGACCCTGTGGAGCCTGGTGATCGATAAAATGCACTGCGCCATCGAGCGCTGTCCCGTACGCCACCGTTGTCCACACGGCCAGATCCTCGCTGACTTCAAAACGGAATCGACTCCCGTCAGCGCCCGCGAAGCACACATGCGTCAATCCATTTGGCAGTGTGATGCAGTAACCCGCGCCCCCCGGAAAGATCCATCCAGAGTCCGCGATGACCACCGTGGCACGATCTTCTTTCCCCACACGGTAGAGAGGGCTGGGCGGCACCGTCGGGGAATCCACAATCACAAGCGTCACCGTCTCGGAACGTTCAACCTGATGGTCGTCGATTGGCGTGACCGTGAGGAAAACGGATGAACGGCCGGAAGGGAGGGTGAGGGTCCTCGGAAGTGCCTCGTAGTCTCTGCCGTCCTCCGCTGTTCCGACAACATTCAGCCACACCAACAAATCCCCGTCGACCGAGCCCGTCCTTCGGATTTGGAATGAACCGGTATTGAGTTCGCCGGGCTGCGAGGGCTCCACCGCATGAGCGTCCCAGGCGATGACCGACACGACAGGTACATTGTCGACCGGTCGCACTGTTATCTCGATCGGCATTGAAACCGTCGATGCCTGTTCATCGTCCGTGGCACGAACCGTCATGACATGATTCCCGATCGTGGCTTTCGCCCACGTTAACAAAAAATTCTCACGGGACGAAATCGCCGCGATGTGGGGATTGGGAAGAATGATTTCCCCGATCTTTTCCTTGTCCGCGAAGAACTCAAGGAGGGCGAGGCTGCCATCTGGATCGACCGCCGCCACTCCAATACTGATGGCCTCGCCAAGCACAAACTCGGCTCCTTGGGTCGGGGATAAGAGTTTGACGATCGGCGCAAGATTCACACTGGATTTTGAGTCGTGAATAACCGCACGCGCTGCGCCGTTGTCGTCAATCAGATAACAATCTGGAGTTGGCGGAAAAATCTCGATGCACCGAGGCTGTTCGAGTCGAAGCACGACGATCTCGTCGCCTTCGATAGCCTTGTCAGGAATAGGAACAATCTCAATGTCGACGGAATCCGCGCCTTCGGGCAGGAGGATCGTAGATCCGATCAATCGGTAGTCGACCCCGTTCCTGGCGGTGCTCCCATCGTCGAGTGAGAAGTAGACAGCGACTGCCACGTCTCGTGGACCGGAGACACGTTTGATGGTAAAGACCGCTGGATCCGACTGACCCGTGGAGGGATCGACTTCCCAAGCCACGGGGTCCTTGGCCACCACGGCGAGGTGGACTCGAGTTGGAAGGTCCGACACGCTGATGGACAGAATCTTGGAAACCACAGTCCTCCCCTGGGAGTCCAAGGCACAGCTAAGCAGACGGTGACCTCCCATAGATGCACCCTTCCAGATGAATGAGTGGGTGCGGGGACGTCCAGGAATGACGGCGTCTTTCGTCAGATGTTCTGAAACACCAATCAACGTGTTGTTGTCGTAGAACTCGACGCGACGGATGTCCGCCAACTTGTCGACCGCCACCACGATCAGCTCGATGCTTTGACCGAAGTTGAACGAGTCTCCTTCACGCGGCTGGCTCCACTCGAGACTTGCCACTTCGCTAGGCAGATCATTGTCGAACATCAATACCTCAGCCACCGCATGCTGCGGGTCGATTCGGTATTCATGCAGGTAAGGCTGATCCAGGGACTCCGCCGGCATCGCAAGTCTCACCACAATGGATTCGCGTCCCTCCGGAAACTTGTCGTCGATGGCCTTGAATGTGAGCGCCACAGAAGATTCCCCAGCAGGGATGACCACTTGTCGGCCAACCGATTCATAGTCCACTCCGGGGGTGGCAGTGCCTCCAAGCTCGAAGAACACATGGAGTGGGAGATCCATCGATCCAGTCCGTTCAAACAGAAAGTAGCCGGGAACGTAGTCCGTATCTGGAAGCGCATAGGGAGTGGGCACATGAACCACACTGACCACTGGCAGATCACTGCCTTTCACTCGAATGGAAATCGGAGGTGAGGTGATTGTCTCACCCATGGGCAGCGTGTATCTTGCACTCAGTGTGTGAACACCTGAGGGCGCATCTTTCCACACAATCCGATGTGAACTTGGCAGACACTGAATCGTGGGACGAAGCAACAGGGATGGCGGTGAGGATCCGATCATCTTGTCGCCGGCGTAGAAATCAACCCCTCGATCCAGTTCACCGTCCACCGTCACACCCAGAGCCTCGAGGCGGATTTCTTGGCCAGCACTAAATATCTCGCCTGCGACCGGCTGGACCAGATCCAAACGCGATGTGGGCGCTCCCTTGTCGTCATCCCCAATCACGATCATCGCCTGACTCGCAAACTCGCTGACGATATAACTCGGTGGAAGCGCCGCATCCACGGGTAACGCAAGCAGGCTGGGAAGAAGAGTTGCGCGGATAATTTCCGGCCCTTCCGCAAGTTCATCACTTAGGGTGAACACCGTTAATTCCTTCACTGTCTCACCGGCTCTGAACTCCACGACCTCAGCCAGCGCAGTATAGTCGGAGTCAGGCTTCGCGGTGCCATCATAGCGCAACCACACCCGTGTGAGAACGACCGGAGGTGGTGTGAGATGCACCGTGAAACCGATCGGAGCCATCCGTGCCAATGGATTCGGTTCGGACGTTTTGAATGAGTTGACGGTAATACTGGCGACCGGGACTACAAAGTCGTGTCCGACCACGATCTCAACGGGCTTGGAGAAAATGATCTGACCCTCGGGACGTGAGGCTCGCGCGCTGAGGATATGGGGTCCCGACGGTGCCGAGGACCACTCGAACCGATGCTCAATCGGTGTCCCTGGCTTCGGTGCCACCAGAAAATTGAGTTCGGACACGCCGATCAACCTATTATCCGCGTAAAACTCTACTCGCGGGAGATATCCCGACGGATCCACCGCTCGA
>JAYTTC010000213.1:0-7842 GCA_043745255.1 Verrucomicrobiales bacterium | reverse complement strand
CGCCTAGCAACTGCGCCGCGACGTAGGAGGGCACCAGGGCCCAGGAAAACTTGCCGATCACCGCCAGTGCCAGCGTGACCGCCGGGTTGAGATGGCCGCCACTGAACGCGTTGGACGCGTAGACCCCGATCGTGACGGCGAACGCCCATCCCGCTGTGATGACAATCCATCCTGAGTTGTTCCCCTTCGATTGGGTGAGTAAGACGTTCGCTACCACTCCGTCACCTAGGATAATCAGGAGCATGGTCCCGATGAGTTCAGCGGAAAAGGAGGACATAAGTATTCGCCATGGGTTCAGGGATGATTCGGCGAGCCTAGGGAGGGGCGCTCGACTTGTCCATTTTTTCACTTTGAATTCCCTGAGTTGACCAGCGACACTCCGCGCTCTGATTTTCTCATGAAACGCACGCATCACTGCAACGAACTTCGGTTGGAGCACGCTGATAAAACCGTCACATTAGTGGGCTGGGTTCACTCTCGGCGGGATCTTGGCGGGCTGGTCTTCATCGACATACGGGATCGCGAAGGCCGCACGCAGACCGTTTTTGATCCCTCTGATCTGACGCAGCCGGTGTGCGACAGGGCGGCGGCCCTTCATAGTGAAAGCGTGATCCAGGTGACTGGCCGGATCCGCCAGCGCCCTCAGGGAACGGAGAACTCCAAGATTCCCACCGGTCAGATCGAGGTGCTCGTAAAGGAATTTGTGGTCCTCAACCACGCCGATGTTCTGCCCTTCCCGGTAGATGATCCCGAGGTGGCCAGCAAGGTAAACGAGGAGCTTCGTCTGAAATACCGGTATCTCGACCTTCGACGACCGGAAATGGCACGCAACCTCCGAGTGCGCTCGAAGGCCGCCACGGCCGCCCGCGTGTTCCTCGATGAGCAAGGGTTTCTCGAGGTCGAAACTCCGACCTTGTTTAAATCCACCCCCGAGGGGGCGCGCGAGTTTCTGGTTCCGAGTCGGGTGCATCCTGGACAGTTTTACGCGCTGCCTCAGTCTCCACAGCAGTTCAAGCAGATCCTCATGGTGGCGGGGGTGGAGCGCTATTTCCAACTGGCCCGCTGCTATCGCGACGAAGATCTCCGCGCGGATCGACAGCCCGAGTTCACTCAGGTGGATATCGAGATGAGTTTCATCGACCGTGAGGATATTTATGCCCTGATCGAAGGGCTGCTGAAGCGAGTTTGGAAGACCGCGCTCGGAAAAGATATTCCTACGCCGTTCAAACGGATCAGTTTCGAGGAGGCGCTCAACCGTTACGGTATCGACAAGCCCGACACGCGTTTTGGCATGGAGCTGGTGGACTTCACCGAGGAGTTTCGCAGTAGCACCTTCAAGGTTTTTAGCGGCGCGGTGAGCGCCGGTGGAGTGGTGAAGGCGATCAATGCCAAGGGTCTGGCGTGCGCGACTCAGGGTCAGATCGAGACCATGACGGAGTATGCCAAGAGCTTCGGTGCCAAGGGGCTCGCGTTTATCAAGGTGGAAGGCGGAGAGTGGAAGTCGCCGATCGTGAAATTTTTCACCGAAGCCGAGAAGAATGCTCTTAAGACCAAGCTCGCGCTTGAGGAAGGCGATTTGATCCTGTTCGCGGCGGATCAATGGCTCAATGCCTGCGAGATCCTCGGGAAGATTCGGCTCTATTGCGCCGAGGTGCTGAAGGGCCAAGGAAAGCTTAGCATCGATCCCCAGCGTTTTGATTTTCTGTGGGTGATCGAGTTTCCTTTGCTCAGTTTTGACAAGGAGATGAACCGTTGGTACTCGAGCCATCACCCGTTTACCGCCCCGGTGGAGGAGGATATCCCGTTCCTCAAGACCGATCCCAAAAAAGTGCGCGGCCAGCATTACGACATCGTCGTGAATGGAGTTGAACTGGGGGGTGGGAGCATCCGCATTCATCAGCCCGAGGTTCAGAAAACCATCTTCGAGGAGATTCTCCAAATTCCTCCAGACGAGACTCAGCTCCGCTTCGGCTACATGCTTGAGGCATTCCGATACGGCGCTCCGCCGCATGGCGGTATCGCGCTGGGCTTTGATCGCATGATAGCGATTCTGTGCGGCACCACCAGCATTCGGGATGTCATTGCGTTTCCGAAGACTGCGAAGGGTGCCTGTCTGATGACCGACTCGCCTTCTGCGGTGTCGCCTCGCCAATTACGCGATCTCCATCTTGAAGTAAAAGTGGCCAAGAAGGAGGGATGAGAGAGCCTCGGCGTTCAGAAGTCGGTCCGCTCAGCCAATCCAGGAATGGGCAAAAGCCAGACCGGCTGCTAGTCTTGTCTTGTGAATGATGAACTTGCTGACCTAAAGGCCCGCTACGAGCGATTGCAAGTTCTGCATCAAGTTAGCGACGTCATCCGATCCTCTCTCGATCCACAGGAAGCGATGGATCTCATCGTGACCGAAGCGGTGAGGATCACTCGAGCCTCGAGTGGTTCGGTCGTGCTCATCAACCCCACCAACGGCCTGCTAGAGATACATGCTTCCTATGGTCTGCCGGATGGATCGCAGCTCCTTCGGTTGCGGGTGGGGCAGGGGATCACTGGGTGGGTGGCCGAGTACGGCTTGCCGGCCCGTGTGGGGAACGTGAAAGAGGATCCCCGTTACGTGTCGCTGCGGGACAATATTCAATCGGAACTCGCGGTCCCGCTGGCAGTGCGCGGAGAGGTGCGCGGGGTTTTGAACGTGGATTCCGATCGGCCGGACGCTTTTGCGGTGGCGGATCAAGAGATGCTGCAGTGGCTGGCCGATCAGGCCGCCAAGGTGATTCATGACACTTGGCTCTATGCGCAGCTTGGACTGAAAGCCCGCTTGTTCGAGGCGCTGATCAAGGTCAGTCAAACCATCAACACCACGATCAATTTGGACGAGGCGTTGAAGGTGATCACACGCCAGGCGGCAAAGTTAATGGAGGCTCGACTCTCCTCCTTGCTGCTCTCCGATCCTTCGGGAGAGTGGCTGGATCTGCGCGCCTGCCACGGAGGGGGCGAGGACTATCGGAACAAGCCTCGCTTGAGTGTGGAGGAGAGTCTGGTGGGAATCGTACTGCGTCGAGGCAAGCCGGTCCAGGTGGAGGACGTGCAGCACTCCACCCGCTATCAGCAAGGGGAAATGGCGCGACGAGAGGGGCTGGTTTCCATGTTGAGTGTGCCGTTGGTTCACGAGGGACAGGCCATCGGGGTGCTCAATATCTACAAAGGGGATCGGTATCGGTTCTCAAATGAGGAGATCCGGATCGTGTCCGCGCTAGCGGAACTCTCCGCCATCGCGATTCGCAAAGCCCGGCTTTACGAAAAGGTGATCGAAGTGGAAGAGATGCTGCGCCAGAACGAAAAACTTTCTGCGCTGGGGCTTCTTGCGGCGGAGGTCGCGCATGAGATTCGCAATCCATTGACGGTGATGAAACTCTTGTACCACTCCCTTGAGTTGAATTTCGCGTCAGGGGATCCGCGTCGCAAGGATGCCGAGATCATCGGAGAAAAGATGGATCATCTGAATCGGATCGTGGAACAGATCCTGAGCTTCGCGCGCAATGCCGAACCAAAGTTCGAGACCGTTCAACTGAACCGGCTCATCGAGGATCTGGGACTCCTCCTGCGACACAAACTGCAGCAGCATGGAGTGGAGGCGATTCTCCAACTCGCTCCGAATTTGCCTGAGGCGAACGCGGATGCCACCCAGATGGAACAGGTTTTCCTGAACCTATCTCTGAATGCACTGCAAGCAATGCCCAGCGGCGGGAGGCTCACTATTCGCACTCGAGCGGACGCCGATCATATTTGGGTGGAGTTCCAGGACAACGGCGTGGGAATGACGCAGGAGCAGAGCGACCAAGCGTTTGGTTCGATCCTGCAGTCGAGCAAGCCGGGTGGGACGGGCTTGGGATTGGCGGTGGTCCGAAGGGTGGTGGAAGCCCATCGCGGCGAACTCAAAATCGAATCGGCTCCGGGCGCTGGAACCACGGTCGGCGTGCGTCTGCCTCACGGTCAGGCTGGAGGTCTGGGGGATAGTTAGTCCGCTTCGCTTTAAGTGCTTCCCGGTTTGACGCCTGGGGTGCCTGCGAGATCGGGAGGCAGCTGGTTGGGATCGAAAGTCTCCACGTTGATCTTAATGAGGCTGATCATCGGGACTCCGAAACCCAAAGGCTCGCTAGAGCGGTCAACCAGCATTGACACTCCCACCACCTCTCCCTGATGCGCGTGAACGATATCCACCGTCTCTTGAGCTCGCCCTCCCTGGGTCACGACATCTTCAACAATCAGAATTTTTTCTCCCCGCGCGATCTTAAAACCGCGTCGAAGGACCAGTTTCCCTTCTTCTTTTTCAACGAAGATGAACCGTAGCTTCAGCTGTCGGGCGACTTCCTGTCCGATGACCAGTCCGCCCATGGCGGGGGCCATGACCGTGACGGCTCCTAGTGCGCGCACTTTTTCGGCCAGGGCTGCCCCGAACCTCTCCACCACCGGCATTTGCTGAAGGGCTAGCGCGCATTGGAAAAACTGACGGCTATGCAAGCCGCTGCGAAGAATGAAATGTCCGTCGAGCAGAGCTCCGGTTTCACGGAAAAGTTGAAGAGCGTCGGCAGTTGTCATCAGCACAAGACTAAGAATCCGGCAGAACCTGCATAGTCCAAAATGGTATTTCCATCCTCGCTCGAGCTGATATACAAGAATCCCTATGAAATACCGCACAATCCGCAAGACGAATTTGAAGGTGTCGGAAGTGGGTTTTGGCCTTTGGACGGTGTCCACCGGATGGTGGGGCAAATTCACCGACGACGAGGCCGTCGCGATGATGCGCAAGGCCTTCGATCTGGGTGTGAACCTTTATGATGCCGCCGATACCTACGGCAACGGTCGGAGCGAGGAGCTGATTGCGAAAGCGTTTCCGGACCACCGCGATCAGATCGTGATTGCCACCAAGATTGGCTATGACTTCTACAACCACGGTGGGGAACGCAAGGGGCAGCGCGAGATCGCCCAGGACTTCTCTCCCAAATTCCTCCGCTTTGCGGTGGATCAGGCGCTCCAGCGGTTGAAGACGGATCGGATCGACATCCTCCAGTTGCATAATATTCATACCGATCAGATCAACGATGACACCATTTGGGGGACCCTTGCCGACTTGGAAAAAGAGGGAAAAATTCTGCATTCCGGCGCCGCTCTCGGACCTGCGATTGGCTGGCTCTATGAGGGAGTGGACTGCATCCAGCGCCGCAACCCGATCATCCTGCAGCACATCTACAACATGATTGAACAGTTCCCCGGCAACCATCTGCACGCCGCCACCTACGCCAAGCTTCCTCATGCGGGGGCCACCGTCGATGATCTGCCGGAGTTCCGTCATGGGCAGATGGAGATCGAACCCCAGCTCGACACCAGTTTTCTAATTCGAGTGACACATAGCTCGGGCATGCTCGAGGGAAAATACACCGAGGACACCACCTTCGCCCCCGATGATCATCGATCGCATCGCCCGCGTTCCTGGCTCCTCAACGGCTTGAAGAAGATCAAAACGCTAGAGTTTCTGACCAGCTCGGAAGGGGGGCGCAGCCTGGGTCAAGCAGCGCTGCTCTGGCTGCTGGCGGAAAAGACCGTGGCTTCCTGCCTTCCCAACATCTACAACGTGGAACAGTTGGTGGAGTTCTGCGAGGCCTCTGAAAAGAAGCCCATCACGCAGGAAGAGTTGACCCGCATCGCCGAACTGAATGCGGAGAGCTTCGGAGTTGAGGGAGATGCTGGGAAATATAAGGGCACGATGGATCGCGAGACTGTGGAAAAATAATTGCGGCCGCACCGTTCCGTTCATTGCCCTGTCGGCTAAACAGCACCCCAAGCCTTGGGCTCGTCAAGGCTTGGGGGTCTCGGAAGGTTTCTCTTCTGGCTTCCTGGAATCGCCCTGGAACAAATCCTTGATCGCCCGGATCGGGTGCAGGGGAGCCAGCAGGATTCGAGGAACCATGTAGAGTTGATCTGTCTTTGGTTGATCAAGTGTCCCGGTGATCTTGAACTCGAACATTTTTGTCACTGGCCACATCACCTTGCTAATAAGAAAACCGAGGCCCGGCATGTCCCGAAGGAGTTCCGCCTCCATGCGGGCGTTGACTCGCTTGTTGAAATCCACCGAGCCGGTTGCTTTCAAGCGCATCGCATTAGCGCGGATCTCAAGATCTTGCGTCGCGATCACGCCATTGCTGATCCCGAAGGTGCCCACCGCTTGCCGGGCGCGACTGTTCCCCAACCCGGAGGCGAAGGTGTTGAGCGCGGGCGAAATAACCGCAAATACCGGGATGTCCCAGATGAGGCCATTGGTCAACACGCCACGACCGTAACCGTTCCAGGTGAATTTATCGCGAGTGTTCGCGTTGGTGACGACCAGGTCCACATCCAGGACTCCCTCGAGTCGGTTGGATTTGGTGGAGAGGTCATTCATCAGCTGTGACAGAAACACACCGCGAGCGTTTAGATTGAATTGGAAGTCGGTTCCTCGATCTCGGGAGAAATCAAAATGAGCGTCTCCCATCATTCCTCCTTCATAGAACTCCGCTTTCAATCCGACCAAATCGAGATCGTCTTTCACCCAGTCGATGTGAGAAATGACGTGCTTAAGATTGAAAAGTTTCCAGTGGAAAGGACCTCCCTCCACATCGAAGTGGAGATCGTTTTCAGCGCGCAGTTTCAAAGTGTCCACGATGCCGTTCAGGCGGACATGCGCCGGGGTGCTAAATTGATAGTCCTCCATGACCTCGGCCACTTTTGGGCCGATCGCTCGACACACCGGATCCAGAGCGACCTGGCTGATCACATTGGTTAAGCGTACTTTTTTCTCAGCTAGATCGAACCAGATTTGACCCACTGTCGCGCTGCCTTCGTCCCGCACGAGAGTCGCGCCCCGGGCGACAAAAAGTCCGTTGGTAAAGCGAATCGAATCGATTTGCGCCAGCCGGGCCATCTCCCCGCGAAAGGTCGCGTTGCTCACGGAAACCCGAGCGTCGAAACCGATCCGATCCGGAGACCTCCAACGACCGGAGAGATCTCCTTCGATCAGCGGAGGAGTCTGGAACTTGACCAGATCGAAGCCTTCCATCGCAGCGCTTGGAAACAACGGCTTGATCGCCTCGGGAAAAATCTGACTGCGAACATGGAACGAGTAGTCATGAGTGGACTCGTCGGAGTAATGCGATAGCTCTACAGTGCCTTCCGGTCGGTGGGCCACGATTTCCGGCAGCCACCAGACTTGATTGGACCCGTGGAAGGTTACTTCCGCGGCGGAGAAGGTGACGCCACGGTAATCGCCTTCACTCGCCTTGACCTTCCCATGAAGCTGGAAGCTGGGGAGAGACTCCTGATCCCAGGGAATGGGCGAGAGCAACGCGCGGTTGGTGGCGGTCAGTCGATTGAGAAAATGTGACCAGTCCGGTAGCGTGATCTCCGCGTCCGCGCGGACCCAAGGCGGTTGCTTCCACCCGTACTGCTTCAGCCAGGCTTGAGTATTGGTGCCCAGCAGACGGGCGAACAGATGGGCGTCCGAAGTGTTAGTGACCGTGGCGACCAGGTGTCGGTTGGTGATATTGAGCGACGCGGTGAGATCCACCTCTCCACCGTTTAGCGCGGCATGCAATCGTTTTACTTCCAGCTCGGGCGAATGCCATGAGGTGGAGAGTTGCAGCGATGAGCTCTTGAGTTTTTCGGTCTCGAGATCGGCCGCCTCGATTTGAATCTCCGTTTGCAACGGCGACAAAATATTCCACCACGGCTGACGCCACCGAAGCGACCCCACTCCATTGGTCGTCATGCTCCGAATCCACCAGGCATTGGTCTCGGGGTTGGTGAACGCAGCGGTGA
>JAYTTC010000212.1:0-7859 GCA_043745255.1 Verrucomicrobiales bacterium | reverse complement strand
CAACCCCTCGGTTGGGTTATTCGTCACCACCGGCATCTGTCGTTCCACGCCGCCCGACTCTTCTTCCATCAGTTCTATCGACTCGGCACGCTGACGCTTATGCTTCCGAAGCTGGTCTAGGCAAAGATTGATAACAATCCGCGTCATCCAGGTCACGAAACTCGAATCGCCCTGGAACTGCTTCAGCCGCTGCCAGCCCTTCACCCAAGCTTCCTGAGAAAGATCAAGCGCCTCGTCCTCGTTCCGCATCATGCTGTAAGCACGAGCGTATATTTTATCACGATGGCGAGCCACCAGCTCTTCGAAGGGAGGCATATTTCCCCTCTGGGCGGACTTCACCAAACGATCATCAGCGTAGTCCGTATAATTATCCCGAGCTGGCATGTTCGACGGGGGGTCTAAGAGAGGTATTCAGGAAATATCAGAGCTTCCCTTTGGTGCTGGGAAGCTGTCCTAAAATCCTTGGATCTCGTTGACAGGCAATATCTACTGATTTTGCGAAGGCTTTGAATAAAACCTCACAAACGTGATGAGGTTCCTCTCCGTACAGAAGTTCCAAATGGAGGTTGCATCGGGCTTCGTTGGTGAACCCTTGAAAGAATTCTCGAGCCAATCCAAAACGAAATGCGGTCGACATGTCTTGTGCTTTTTCGGCAGGACTAACGCTTTTGAGCGATAGCTTATTCAAGCCCCTCCAAACCAAGTAGGGGCGACCGCTAAAATCGATGACGCAACGGGCCAGGCATTCATCCATCGGCACGTAAGACTCCCCGGTGAAGGGGTTGCGCGGATCGAATCCCGAACCATAGCGGCGAATGCCCCTCTTGTCTCCGAGAGCAGAGACAAAGGCCTGACCCAGCGCGATGCCGCAGTCCTCCACCGTATGATGGGCATCCACTTCCAGATCCCCCTGGCAGCGGAGACGCAGATCCATCACCGAGTGTTTCGCGAACAAGGTCAGCATGTGATCGAAAAACGGAATGCCGGTCTGGATCTTCGAGCGTCCCTGCCCGTCGATGTTCAGCTCCAGCGCAATCCGCGTTTCTTTTGTAGCCCGCTTAATCCGGGCCTTCCTGCCTGTCATGCGTGGAAATAGACCAGAGTTCACAGCTAGAACGAAAGCGTTAATTCTTGTCTCCCTGGATTGAGGGCGGCAGATTCCGCCCGCTTGCGGTCCGTCTTGATCACTCTCCTCGGTCTGGCGCTGCTCTTCCCCGGTGGCGAGTCCCCCGGGGCGGCGATCCGATCCATTTCCTCTTCTCTCGACTACGCACGGATCTCTACCTGGGCCCGCAGCAATGGACTAGGACTGCGATGGACGGCTCCCGCGCGCGAGCTTCACCTCACCAACTCTCACGTCAGTATCGTGCTGACTCATGATTCGCGACGGCTGCGAGTGAACGGAATTGGGGTATGGATTTCGGGTCCAGTGATCATGCGCGATCAGGATGCCTTCATCCCCACTCTCGACTTGCCCACCACCCTGCGTCCCTTGCTTAATCCGCATCGCGCGAAGCAGCCGAGCTTGCGAGTGATTTGTCTCGATCCCGGCCACGGCGGAGACGACACCGGTAAACGCGATCGATCGCGGAACGAAAAGCAATACACGCTCCTCCTGGCTCGTGAACTGGGTCGACTTCTCACCCAGAGTGGCTATCGCGTGGTTTACACCCGGACCACCGACACCAAGATCGAGCTTTCCCAGCGTCCCGAGATGGCGCGACGTGCGCGAGCGGATCTGTTCATCAGCCTGCATTTCAACGCGGCTGACATTCCCTCGGCCCAGGGAGTGGAGGTCTACTGCCTGACACCGCTGGGCGCGAGCTCTACCAATGCCGGAGGAGAGGGAGCGGATTCGCCCTCCTGCGTCGGGAATCGTCAGGACGAGCGGAATCTCCAGCTCGCCTTTGAGCTTCAAAAAACCTTGGTGCGTCGACTCAATCGTGAGGACCGCGGCCTGCGTCGGGCGCGGTTTGCCGTGCTTCGGGACGCCACTATGCCTGCCGTCCTGATCGAGGGAGGGTTCATGAGTAATCCCGTCGATTCCCAGTGGATCTACTCCTCCGCCGAGCGGACGCGGCTGTCGAAGGCGATCGTGGAAGCGATCCAGAATTTCCGAAAAACCAGCGGACTTTGACCCAAGATCCGCTTCCCGGTTCCAACCCCACATCCCATCCCGAGTCCATGGAAGCAGCAGCGAATAGCAGAAAGACCGGACACGCGACGCGTCCCATCGGCGTGTTTGACAGCGGTCTGGGTGGATTGACCGTCGCCCGTCAGCTGCGGCGTGCGCTTCCCTATGAAGATCTTGTTTACTTGGGCGATACCGCTCGGGTTCCGTACGGAACCAAGTCTCCGGAGACGGTGAGACGGTTCGCCTGTGAGGCGATGCAGTTTCTGGTCGCGCAGGGAGTGAAGGCGGTCGTGGTGGCGTGCAACACCGCCACCTCCTGGGCTCTTCCAACCCTGGTGAAACAGTTTCCTGTTCCGGTGTTCGGAGTGGTGCAGCCCGGCGTTCGCGCCGCACTGGCCCGGACACGCAATCATCGCATCGGGGTGATAGCCACCCCTGCCACGATTCGCAGTGACGCGTATGGTAAATCGTTACGCGCTCGGGATGCCCAGGCGGTGGTGTGGTCGCGCGCCTGTGCCCTGCTGGTGCCGCTGGTGGAGGAAGGCTGGCAAAATCATCCGGTGACCGATCAGGTGCTGCACGAGTATCTGGATCCGCTGGTCGGGGAGGACATCGACACGCTGGTTCTCGGCTGCACCCATTACCCGTTGCTTAAAGCCGCGATTCGACGAGTGGTGGGAAAGAGGATCGCACTCGTCGACTCAGCCGCCGCCTGCGCTGCGGATGTCCGAGAACGTCTGCAAGAGTTGGACCTGCTGGTGGAGGGACGGCGTCGACGGGGCACCTTCAAGGCTTACGTCACCGACGAGGTGCCCCAGTTCTCTCGGATCGCGGCGCAGTTGCTTCGCGTGAAGCGAGCGCAGCCGGTGCGCGTAGACCTACGGCCTTACGAGTAGCGGCGTCTCAGGATAGAGTGTCACTAGACTACAGAAGACGGAAATCGCGCTAGAGCGCGCCAGCTGCAGTTCTGTAGTGTGGGCCGTATCGGCCCATCCCGCCCCGATCGTCCGATACGGACGACACTACAGAAGCTGGAAACCGTGCGAGAGCACGCCAGCTGCAGTTCTGTAGTGTGGGCCGTATCGGCCCATCCCCGTCCCGATCGTTCGGTACGAACGACACTACAGAAGATGGAAACCGTGCGAGGGCACGCCAGCTGCAGTTCTGTAGCGTGGGCCGTATCGGCCCATCCCCGTCCCGATCGTCCGATACGGACGACACTACAGAAGATGGAAACCGTGCGAGGGCACGCCAGCTGCAGTTCTGTAGTGTGGGCCGTATCGGCCCATCCCCGTCCCGATCGTTCGATACGAACGACACTACAGAAGATGGAAAACGTGCGAGGGCGCGGAGTGCGAGGGAAAATCCCGAGCTGAGTGGGTTCCCGTTTTGGATCATGAGTCCTCTCCCAAGTGGCTCCGTCTTTTTTGCGAATCTTGCGCCTTGTCGCGTCTATTCAGAGATCCCCTGGCCGGGGTGGCCCCTAATTATAGGGAATCATTGAGGCAATTTTTACGCGGATCCCCTAGTTCTAGCGATTGTCCCCGACAAGAATTCGTGCACGCTCTACCCCGCAAGAAACCCAGCAGCCAAACTCCGTGAAAACTTTCAACCCCTGGACACACCGTCGCACTTTCCTCGCGCTTCTCGCTCTCCATCTGTTCGCCGTCTTCTCTTCCTTCGCTGCCCCACCCGAACTGCCGCCGCCGGATCGCTACGATGCGGAGAATCGGCTCATCGAACATCACTCGAGGGTCGAGGGAAGACTCTCGCGGATCCGCTTCGTGTATGACGCCGATGGGAATCGGATGGAGAAAACGGTGGATGAATCGGATCCCGTCTCTGGGCGGACTCGCAGCCGTTCCACTAGGTTCTTAATCGATGAGAACAATCTCAGCGGGTACTCCCAAACCGCCGCGGAAGTGGAGATGGGATCCGTCGCTCGTGGCTTTCTCCACGGGTTGCGTCCAGTGGCCGAGATTGCACTCAGCAAAGACTCCGCTGAGGCCCGCTACCTGGTGAGCGACGGCCAGGGCTCGACGCGCGCGAGTGTGGCAGCGTCCTCAGACTCCACGGCGACGGATCATGGCGAGGACCGGGGCTCAACAGGGGAGGTATACGATGCCTTCGGGAATCTCCTGGAGGCGCTGTCGCGAGAGTCGGACGCCTCCCCGTGGAGGTCGATGGATCCAACCGCCTCTCCGACCCGGCTTCCCGATCATCTGTTTGCAGGGGAGCGCTTCGATCGGGATCTGGGGATGATGGTGTTGCGCGCGCGCGATTACGCAACCTCGATGGGGGTATTCACCACCGCAGACAGCTTCGAGGGCTTTCTGCGCGATCCGATGTCGCTGCATCGGTACGCCTACTGTGGCGGAGATCCGCTGAATCGAGTCGATCCGTCGGGAAACGCATCCACGATCGCCGAGTTCACTGAGAGCTTCAGCGCCAGAGTGATGGGCTTCGTGATGTCAGTCGGGCCGGCGGCTACCACGGTGAAATTCGGATTGGCCGCTCTCACTCTGAGTGCGGCGATCCACGACCCTGGGAGTTTTGTGGCGGCGTTCGAAAGTCCCATGGCGGCCGCCAATCTTATTGCCATGGATTTGGAGTTTGTGGCGTATTACGGCCCACGGCTGGCGAATTTCGTCACGGGATACGGGGCGTTGCGAATGAGCATACGTCCGAAAGTGGAAAGCGTGCTGGCCGAAGCAGCCGAGCGAGTGAAACAGCTAGATCGAAACGCAATCATCGGATTTCGCGGCTCGACCGCACGCGGGTACAAGGGTCCGCAGAAGAACAGCGACCCGTTCGATCCCTCCAAGTTCGATGTGGATGCCTTCATCGTGAGCGATCGGCTGGCGGAGGGTTTGTCGAAGGTTCGAGGTGCCAGGTTTCCAGTGGAGGAATTGCGACCCGAACTGGTCCAAGAGCAGGAGCGGGTGGATAGGGCGTTGCGATCCAGCCTACCCGGGCTCAAGAACGATCCGTTCTCCTTTCGCGTCTTCACGTTTGAAGAATTCAACAGAAGGCAGAACGACAGCCGGGTGCTTATCAATCAGGAGTAAACCATGGATATTTTTCACGGCACCGTGCGGATTCGCTCCAGTCTCAGCCTGGAGGAGATTGGAGGAATCGTGTCGGAACGCGTGCTTGGAGGCGTGCCGTTGGAGGGGAGGGAGGACTATATTCGAGACGAGGTGCCAGCCATCTACAGCCAGACCCCGGTCTTAGGGCTCAGGTTTATTCTTCAGGGCGAACCCGATGAGGAGGGCTACTATCTTTCTGCAAATTCCTGGAAACTTGGGCTTGAGCTTTCGCCTGCCGAGATCAAGTCGCGGCTTAGGGATATCTCCTCCCTGCTCGCCAGTTTGCTCCAAGGAGCCGAGGGCATCGAAGTATTCATAGACCCTCCGTTCAAACCGGGGACGTGAGGTGGGACATAACCTCGGACTGCACGGATGACGCGGATGAAACCGATCTATGGGGCCGAAACCGAGCTCCTGATTCATCCGCGCCATCCGTTTGATCCGCAGTCAAAAACTGGAGTCGGTCTTTGGAAACGAAGGAGGAATGACCTTGTGGTGTTCGAACCGAAGTAAGCCATGGATATTCTACATTGCACCGTACGCATCCGATCCGTCCTAGAACTGGAGGAGGTAGGTTGGATTATTTCAGATCGAGTTCTGGGAGGGGTGCCTCTCGGAGGACGCGCGGACTATATTAGAGACGAGGTGCCAGCGATCTACACTCGCACTCGGGTCCTGGGGATGGAGTTCATTCTGCAGGGCGAGCCGGATGAGGAAGGTTACTATCTGATCGGAGACCCCGATTTGATGGAGGGACTCTCGATCGATGAGTTCCAGTCGCAACTTAGGGATGTTTCCGGCCTAGTCGCGCGGCTCCTCGAAGGCGGAGGAAGCATCGAAGTATTCATAGACCCTCCGTTCAAACCGGGGACGTGAGGTGGGACTTAACCGTAGCGGGGACTTGTGAAAGCCCCGCACTCTCGATCCCTTAGGGCTTTCGTGGGACGCTCGTAGGCCTGGCAGTGTGCGAAAGGATTCTCACGTTCGCGGCTGGGGCTAAGGAGTTGGCGTCTCTCTCACGAGGATCCGCTACGAGTTTCGGCGCTTCGCTGGAGTCCCATCGGGCTTTCGTGGGACGCGCGTAGGCCTGGCGGTGTGCGAAAGGATTCAGCGATTGTCCTCACCTCACCAGAACGACCTGGTAGAACGCGCGTGCGGAGGGCTTTAGCGGAAGCATCGCAGTGGTGACGTGGCCGGTCGCCAGATACTCTGTGGGCAGATCAACCCAGGGTAAATCACCCAGGGACTCCCTCGTCATCAGCTTGTAGGCGTGGCCTGTCACAGAGGTCCATCGCAGCAGCAGCACTCCATCCGACTGCAGCGCGGTCAGGACAGGCCGCCCGCGAATGACAACCTTGAAGGTCCTGGAGTCGCGGATCTGAGGAGCCAACTTGTCGAATGCGGAGATCGTGATGGAATAGACACGAGGCGCCACATCGGCCGTGTTCCAGATCAGCGCGCCCGTCGGGGCATTCAGGAGGACTGCTGAAGGTGTTTCGGGCGAGAGCTCATACCCGACATTTTCCTGCAGCACGTTCAAGAGTGAAACTTCGGGGACCACCACCATTACGTCACCCGCCATGAGGACCTGATCGGGGATCGCGTGCATCGTGATGCTCTCGATCCGAGGCAGGATCGTGACGGAGAATTGGTTTGTAACACTGTCTATGGCTCCGAGGCTGGATCCTCCACTGTCCGCGACCACGATAGTGATTTTGGCTACTCCCGCCGCTCCCGCCTTGGGATTCAATCGAAGAATACCGGTGGGTGAGGGACTGGTGTACACAATCTCGATCGGGTTCTGGATGACATCGGGATTGTCCGAGGTTGCAGTGACGAACAGCGCCTGTCTCTCGACTCCACCCGCAGCGATGCCCGAAATATAGATCACCTGAGCCCCAGACCCTTCGAGGATCTGGAAGGAGGCTGTGGGATCGATGGTAGGTGTCCGGTTGATCACCTGGATGATGGCCGGGATCAAGGTAGGGGTGTTTGTCGATCCAACGATCGAGACCCCGAACGTCGTCAGATGCACTCCGGGCTCAAGGAGAAGGGCCTTCCCGTTTAGACGGAGGTCGAAGGTCGCAGAACTGCCGGCGGCGAGAATCCCGTAGGAGGGCACTGCCGAAGCCCAGGAAGCGCCGGGACACCTTCCAGCCGAGCCCGCAACGTAGATCTCTAGGATTTCAACGGGCGAAAGAGCGCGCTTGTAGACAGCGGGTTCGTCCATCGCGCCCAGGAGGCTCATGGACGGATAACCCAGATTCACCCGCTGGCCAAGATAGAGTGAGTAGGAGGTCTGGGGGGTCACCGAGCCGATGACCTGGGACGTGATCAACCCACCGTTCACGTAGATCGACACCGTACCGTCGGCCTTGGTGTAGGTGGCAGCGATATGGGACCAGGTCTTCTGAGAAATGACCCCGGGTGCAGTGCTCACCATATGGGCATTGCCGGCGGTGTCGAAGAGGTTCAGATACAGGCTGCCAGCTCCGGTGACGGAATGCCAGAAGTGGACTCCCGTACCTACGGCCGTTCCGCACGGCCACCGACAAAGTCGGTTGGATGCAGGCTGGAGCCTGGCATGGTTCCGGAGCCGGTCGTGCTTCCCGAGCTCTCTACGGCTTCCGAGGGCG
>JAYTTC010000211.1:0-7871 GCA_043745255.1 Verrucomicrobiales bacterium | reverse complement strand
CGTGGATTCAGTCGGTATCCGGTGTTTCGTGTGGAGTCAGGACAGAGACGGATCGTTGGGTTTGTGAACTCGAAGCGCGTTCTGTATGAGCCGGGTCTGAATCCCCAACGGTCGGTTTCCGACTTTTTGAAGCCGTTGCTCTTCGTGGATTCGACCCTACGTCTCGACGCGGCCCTGCGGCAAATGCAGCGCACCGGCCAACGTCTGGCTGTGGTGCTCGGACCCGACAAGCGTGAACTGGGTATTGTGAGCCTGACAGATGTGCTTCAAACCATTTTTGGTGAGGTGAGGCTTTGAATCAGGAGCTGGAGCCTCTAATGGCCTTGGTATGGAGGTTCCTGGTGGTGGGGGTTCTGATCTTCTTTAACGGATTTTTCGTGGCCGCAGAATTCGCGTTGGTCAAGATCCGCGATTCACAGCTCCAGCCGCTCATCGATCGAGGCAATCGTCGCGCCCGGGCGGCCCGGCAAGTAATCGCGAATTTGGATGCGTCTCTCAGCGCCTGCCAGCTCGGTATTACCCTGGCGAGTCTCGCCTTGGGGTGGGTGGGTGAACCGGTCTTCGCCGCATTGTTGCAACCGGTCATGGATTTCCTAGACGTTCGCTCCGCCGAGCTCCGCCACACCAGTGCCGTGTTGATTGGGTTCGGTGCTCTCACGTTCTTACACATCGTGGCCGGAGAGCAGGCTCCCAAATGGCTCGCCATCCAACGGCCTTTGCAAACGGCACTGTGGGTCGTTCATCCTCTTCGTTGGTTTCATTGGGTCTCTTACCCGTTCATCTGGACGCTTAACCACGCATCGCTCTGGCTGCTTGGCCAGATCGGCCTCCAGCCGGTGGCGGAGTCGGAACTGGTTCACTCGGATGATGAGCTCCGACTCCTCTTCGGAGAGGCACAGAAGCATCGTGGGACAACGGCGCTAGGTCGCGCAATTGTCCTGAATGCGCTCGACCTGCGCTTGCGGGTGGCGCGCGAGGTGATGCGCCCTCGGGCGGAGATCGTCGCCTTGAGCACCGACCTGTCGATCGCTCAGTGTCTTGAGGTCGCCGAGAAAACGCGATTTTCGCGCCTGCCCCTGTGCGAGGATGGAAATTTGGATCGAACGGTTGGAGTGGTGCATATCAAAGATCTTTTCAGCTCCCGCCATATAGCCGAAACGGGCAATGACCTGCGTCGCGTCGCGCGAAAACTGGTTTATATCCCGGAGACCTGCCGACTCGAGACGCTCCTGCAGATGCTACTCGATCGAAAGCTCCATCTGGCGATTGTGGTGGATGAATACGGCGGCACAGTGGGGATGCTAACCTTGGAGAATATTCTCGAGGAGTTGGTCGGCCAGATCCAGGACGAGTTTGATCTAGAGAAGCCGATGGTGGTGCAGATCAGCAGGGAGACCTGGGAGATTCAGGGCCAGCTTCCACTCCATGACCTCGAGGACCTGGTGAGAGAACCGCTCACTGGAGATGACGTGTCGACCACCAGCGGTTGGGTCACGCGCCGCTTAGGTGGGTTTCCAAGGCGGGGTGATGTGGTGCGAATCGGATCCTACGAGCTTCGCGTGGAGGAATCCGACGGACGTCTGGTGTCGCGTCTGACCCTGCATCACATTTCAGCGCCCTGAGCTCGCCTTCACCGGAATAAAATTCGTGGAACCCTTCAAGGTCTTGGTCTCCAGCTGTAGCACGTAGGTCACTCCGGGCTGGAGCGCCTGAGGTTGGCTGTCCTCCACCGCCGGCCGCATTCCAGCGGGCGAAACTCCATAAACGACCGCCTTGGTGGGACGGGAATTGGTGTCGGCCACTAGGTGCCAGAGTGGCGTTGGGAATTTCTGGGAATCGAGGTCTCGAGCACCGATCACCTTCAATGAGGTTAACTCATATTTTCGATCAAACGCGAAGGAGACGGGATAGACCGGCACTTCGTCGAGGTTGCGTTTCGCGTCGGCCCGCTGGGCGATGGGGCGGTTCTGGACAATGATTTGAATAGTCTGCGTCCTGAACCAGTCGGTGAAGAAGCCCGCGTAGAGGGCCGCGAGCACCAAGGCGACAACTACCAGACCTGAGCTTCGGTTCTGCATATCGGGTTCAGTTGACGGCGGAAGGTGCCGATTATTCGAAGGTTAGTGAAGTTCAGAGGTTAGTGAAATTCGATACAACGACGATTTCTATGCGCTACGAACACTCGACTTTGGCTGGCAGGGGTAGCAACGGAAGAGGTGGATTTACCCTGATCGAACTTCTGGTGGTCATTGCTATCATTGCAATCCTCGCGGGCATGCTGCTTCCCGCCTTGGCGAAGGCGAAGGAATCCGGAAGGCGCATTTCCTGCGCTAATAATATGCGACAGTTGGGGATCGCGCTGACGATGTATGTCGGCGAGCACGAAGGGTTGCACCCGGTTCGGCAAATTCCAAACGCATGGCCCGAGGCGCTCTTCGACAACTACCGGGAGGTGAAGTTGCTCCGTTGTCCTTCTGATGGTCCTGGGAATCCTGCCAGCCACACTGAGTTAGCCAAGGACTACAAGGCCGATGCCGCGCCTCGGACCTATATCATGAATGGGTGGAACGACTATTTCCAGGAACGCAACCCAGGCTGGAGTTTCTCAAAGATTAACGGTACTGCGATGGACGAAGGAGGCATTGCGAAGACCTCGATGACCATCGTGTTGGGTGAGAAGGAGAGTTCTTCGAAGCATTTTTACATGGATTTTCTGGAGACTTCAGCGGGGAATGATTTTGAGGAGCTGGACCACGGAAAGCATGCAACCGGTCAAAAAGGGTCCGGTGGATCCAACTTCGCTTTCGCAGACGGCAGCGCCCGTTTTCTCCGATATGGAGAATCGGTAAATCCCGAGAATCTGTGGGCGACCACTGAGAAATGGCGAAAGAGCTCGGTTCAATTTCAGTAAATCTCTTTTTGATTCTAATCGTAAAAAATCCCAGGCGTCTGCCTGGGTTTTTTTTGTCGATTGATCGCCTCTCCCTTCGGACTCCTCATCCAAAATTAAAATCCAAGCATTGAGGTTTGGATGTCGAATGCCTGTCCAGAGTCATGGCAGACCTGGTGACAGCGAACGAAGGGAATGCTTCGTCTTGCAAAAAAGACTGAGTGCTCCATTCATACTGCGTTGATTCGGAATGCTGACTCCGGAAAAACTTTGTAACTGCGCTGCGTGGATTGTTTGCGGTTATGGGTTCCAGCGTTGGTATCTCCTGATGTTCGGGTTGCTCGGATAAATTCTCATCCTGCGAAGTTTTGACAACCAAAATGATCGTTAATGAATGTGCGGAAGGCGGGACGTCGGCTCTTCGATCCTCTCCCAGGCATCGACCTCGGCTCTGCGTTTTAATCTTGTGCGCTCTCTCGGTCGTTACCCCTATCGGTGCGGTCGATCAAGTGATCATCATCTCGCCGCACAACGAGTCGATTCGAGAAGAGTTTGGGCTTGGTTTTCAGCGTTGGCACGAAAGGGTCGTTGGAGCATCGGTCCGAGTGGAATGGCGAGACGTGGGAGGGAGCTCCGAGGCGCTTCGTTTTGTTCAGTCTGAGTTCGCTAAAAAGCCCCTGGGAGTGGGTGTCGATTGCTTCTTTGGGGGAGGGCTGGAGCCTTTTCTTCTGCTGGCTCAGAAGAGGTTTCTAGAACCTTATCGCCTTTCCGAGGAGCTGCTCAGTCAGATTCCCTCCGTGCTTCATGGCATCGAGCTCTATGACCCGGAGTTCCGCTGGTACGGCGCAGCCATCTCGAGCTTTGGGATCCTCCAAAATCGAACCGTGCAGTCTCGGCTGAGTCTCCCCGAAGTGTCTCGATGGGAGGATCTGGCGGACCCCAGACTCAATGGATGGGTAGGCGCCGGTGATCCGAGGAACAGCGGAACGATGATGGTGATGTTCGAAGGGATTCTCCAGTTTCACGGATGGGATCGTGGATGGCAAATTTTGACGCAAATGGGTGCCAACGCGCGGAAGTTTGATCGCGTTTCAACGACCACTGCCAAGGATGTCACACTCGGTGAGACGGCGTATGGATTGGCGATCGACTTCTACGGGTTCACTCAGGTCGCCTACGCCGGGAAATCAAACCTGGTCTTCGTGCTCCCTGCCGACTTCGCCCCGCTTTCTCCGGATCCAATTGCCATCCTCAAGGGCGCTCCGAATCTGCAGACAGCTCGACGGTTTCTCGACTATGTTCTGGGTGAATCTGGGCAGAAGCTTTGGTTCCTCCCTCGCGGCCATCCCGAGGGGGCGGTGCACAATTCTATCGAGCGTCTGCCCGTCCGACCTGATCTCTACGCTCGCTATCCGGACATCAGCAATATTGGAAGTTCCCCGTTTGCGCGCACTCAAAACTTTCGCTATGACGGGAAACGTGCCCGAGACAGGCGTGATGTTTTGCCTGCGCTGATCGGCGCTGTTTTGGTGGATACCCAGGGCGAGTTGCAGGAGGCTTGGCGTACGGTTCGAGCCCACGGGATGAGGCCTGCCGAACTTGCCGCGTTGGGACGTCCACTCATGGGGGAAGCTGAATTGCTGCAGTTGGCGCAGACCGGATGGAAATCCAATGCGTTCAGGCTGCGGAAGAAGGTTGAGTGGCAGGCTTGGGCGCGCGACAAATATCGTCGCATCGCGCAGGGCGTGATTGAGTAGGGGTGAGGCATCGTGAATGTTTTTATTGAACGACTCAGCAAACGATTTGGCGACACGGTGGCTCTCGATGCGGTTTCCCTGAACATCGAAGAGCACGAGCTGTTCTTTTTGTTAGGACCGTCCGGATGCGGGAAGACGACCTTGCTGCGTACTCTCGCGGGGTTCTACCAACCTGATTCGGGTGAGCTCCGATTCGGAACGCGGCGGATGAACGGGGTTCCTCCGCATCAAAGGAGCACCGGTATGGTGTTCCAAAACTATGCTCTTTGGCCGCACCTGACCGTGGCCCAGAACGTCGCCTATGGTCTGGAGGTGCGGGGGGTCACCGCTCACGAGCTGGAGACACGCGTGCGAGCAGCGCTTGAAACGGTGCAGATGGAGGCCTACGCCACACGGTCGCCGAATCAGCTTTCCGGTGGGCAACAACAGCGAATCGCGCTGGCGCGGGCTTTGGTGGTCCAACCTGACATATTGCTCCTGGACGAACCGCTCTCCAATCTCGACGCCAAACTGCGATTGGAAATGAGGGAGGAGATTCGCCGGATTCACTCGGAGACTCGGATTACGACTCTCTATGTGACTCACGATCAGAAGGAGGCGCTATCGCTCGCTGATCGCATGGCGGTGATGCGTGACGGAAGGATCGAGCAGATGGGTGATCCGCGCTCGGTGTATCGCAACCCTTCGTCACGCTTTGTAGCCGATTTCATCGGGGAGACCAACTGGCTTGAGGGAACGGTGTCGGGAGGGGAGGGGAGCGAAATTTCCATCGAGACGGAAGTGGGCGTCTTTCGCGCGCAGTCGGCGAAGCGGTTTACCAGCGGGGAGCGGGTTTCCCTGGGCTTTCGACCGGAGGCGGTAGAGATCGGTGTCGGCACGGTCAATGGATTTGCCACCGAGATCCAGCAGGTGAGCTATTTGGGAGAGATCGAGCAATACGCCCTCCGTGTCGGTTCTGGAAGAGTGATCAAGGCCTTCGAGCAAAACCCGAGAGAGATTCGCAAACCAGGAACATCACTCCAAGTTCAGGTGCGGCCTGAAAACTTCCTGGTAATGCCGAGGACCTGAGTCTAGTGCGCTCAAACGAGGACGGCATTCAGGAAATCCTCACTAACCATCCCTCGCTGTTCAGAGCCGCCACCAAACGATGCGTGTCGCGTTGCGCGCAGAGCGCGACGTCCGCAGCCAGATCGGGGTATTCCAACAGGCGCCGGCCGTTGCGGGAAATGGCTACCGCCTCCTGCAGACTGGAGGCGGCATCGCGATAGACCGAGTGCGCCATTCTCGTGGAATCGAAAGGAAGTTCCAGTCCCAGCGTCTCCGCGATTCGATCTGCCATGGCGCCTGCCGCAAGCGTGTCTTCATAGGCGGGTCTGCGGCCCGTGCCGCTGCAGACCAGCAACAGAGAGAGGGGGGCTGCCCGGAGAACATGGTTGACGGTCGCTTCCAGGTTTAGAAACGAGGCAGCCATCACCTCGCGCGCACCCAAACATGATTGCAGCGCTCGTGTGCCATTCGTCGTCGTGGAAATAATTCGCTTTCCCGCGATGCGCTGCGAGGTGAACTCGCGCGGGGAGTTTCCAAGATCGAAATCGACCGTTCCGGTCAGGGCGCTGCCAATTTTGCGTCCATGGCGTTCTCCGGCCAGCAGGGCCTCGGGCCACCGAGCTCGCGCCTCAAGCGCCTCGAGGATGTCGATCACCGGCAAGATCGCCTCGGCGCCGTTAGCTAGCGCGGTGACCATCGTGCTGGTGGCTCGAAGGATATCGAAAACCACACAGATCGTTTGGTTCAAATCGCGCTCCCTCAGGCAGGGGAGCTCAAGTGGGCTTAAAATCGTTTCGATGTGCATGGACGTTGTCGCGGAGTGTTTGTCTGGGAGTTCACCTGCATTCAACTAAGCGTGTCGCGAGATGGCTGACAAGTCGGCTCTCTGCAATGGGGGAGAATCATCCGTGACGGGCGGACGTTCGCATGTAGTGGAAGAGGTATTGTTGGGCGTAACCGGAGTGAGGGCCGAAGTGGGTGCGGACGAAGGTCTCGAGACGGCGTCGACTCGCGCGTCGACGTGGGAAATAGAGGTTTTGGATGGCTTTCAACACCCAGACGTCCACCGGGAACGCGGTGGGAAAGCCGTAGGCGAAGAGAAGGACGCAATTCGCGATTTTCGGTCCCACGCCGCGCAGCAGGCAGAGCTGTTCTCTTGCTGTCTCCACGGCCATTTCACGCAGAGGTTCAAGCTTCAGCTTGCCTTCCGCGACCGCCCGCGCAGCACCGAGCAAATTCGGAGCGCGGAATCCCATTTTGCAGTCGCGCAATTCGGCTTCGGTCGCGGACGCCAGCCGATCTGCGGAAGGGAATGAATACGCGGGTGCCCTGCCGTGAGGGACGATGACCTCCTTGCCGTATCGTTCGCTTAGGAGTTGATGGATCTGCTGGATCTGAACGATCTGCTTGGTCGAGGACAGGATGAAGGAAGCGAGACATTCCCAGGGATCCTGTCGAAGCAGACGCAGTCCGCGACAGGCGGCAATGCTGGACTCCATCGGGGCATCTGCCGGGAATGTGCGGAGGATCTCTTCCAGAATCACTTCGCACTGGAGATAGCGACGGAGCCAATCCCAGTCTATCGGAAGTTCTGGGGTCACCGCGTGGATACCCTGAGGCTGGGCCCTGAGCCGAACCCATCGGTCTCCGATCACGGATTCCCATCCCAGGTCGCGGAACCTCCAGCCGAATGCCTGCCCCGAGGAGAGAGTGGCGTTCAGATCGTAGTCCGTCACGGTGAGTAGAGTCTCCGACCCGGCGGCCTTTTCAGAATGACCCCTCGGCATCACAGCAGATTGCGACAAGCGAAGAGCTGCATCCATCTCACCACATGATCCCGATGGTAGACGGGGTAAACTCCGACGCTTTTCACAGTTTGAAATTCTCGAGTGATGCTCGAAGGCTCGACTTGTTCCAGAGGCCGCAGCGTCGAGGAATCAACAGGGGTTGCGGCGCTTTCTGGAATATCAACTTCCTGAATAAAGATGGCGTTCTGTCCCGCGCGCTGCCCTCGATATCCTGGCCAGAAGTAGAATTGGTTTTCTGGAGTTGCCGCTGTTTTATAATAGACAAAGGGGTCGTCCTTGGCTGCCTTGCGCGCTTCTGGGATGTAGAAGGATATTTGTCCCACCAGGCCGTAATGATTGGCGACCACGAACACAGGGAGGCCCTCTTTC
>JAYTTC010000210.1:0-7871 GCA_043745255.1 Verrucomicrobiales bacterium | reverse complement strand
CATCGCGGCCGCTGAAGTGGGCGGCCCTCTCACGCAGCGACCCATTCAGGCTTTCTCCAAGGATCCACATCTCACCCACTCTTAATTGCACCCAGAGAAACCCTTACCTGGACAGCAGTTCTTGTCAGAACGCGCGCGCTGTAGGACAGTTGCGCGCGAACAACATCATCATGAGCGCAACCACACCCTCCACGACGGTGTCCGCCACCAAGCGACTCACCTCCATCGACGCCTATCGTGGGTTCGTCATGTTCCTGATGATGGCCGAGGTTCTGGCATTCCACGGAGTGTCGCAGGGTTTCCCAGAAAGCTCGTTTTGGGCTTTTCTCTCCAATCAGCAGGACCATGTGGAGTGGGTGGGATGTGTGCTTCACGATTTGATTCAGCCCTCGTTCTCCTTCCTCGTCGGCACCGCCTTGGCTTTCTCCGTCGCGAGCCGACTCGCTCGCGGGCAGTCCGCGACCCAGATGTTTCTCCACGCGATCGGCCGCTCGGTGGGTTTGATCTTGCTGGGTGTTTTCCTCCGGTCTACCGGACACTCCCAAACCAACTGGACCTTCGAAGACACCCTTTCGCAGATCGGGCTTGGCTATTCGGCTCTCTTCCTAATAGGCACGCGATCGGTGCGAACTCAATGGATCAGCCTTGCCGTGATTCTGTTCGGCTACTGGCTCTGGTTCGCGCTCTATCCCCTGCCGGGGCCGGAATTTGACTGGACGCAAGCAGGCGTGGCCAAAGACTGGGATCATCACCTCACCGGGTTCGCAGCCCACTGGAACAAGAACACCAACGCGGCCTGGGCATTCGATCGCTGGTTCCTCAACCTATTTTCACGCGAGAAGGTTTGGACCCACAACGGCGGAGGTTACTCAACGCTGAGCTTCATTCCAACGCTCGGAACGATGGTGCTGGGGCTGATCGCCGGCGGATGGCTACGCGCGCCGTTGGAGAACAAGGAGCGGCTCAAGCGATTGGTGATCGCTGGGGTCGCGGGCCTCGCACTTGGTTGGGCGTTGAACGCGTTCGGGATCTGCCCGAATGTGAAACGGATTTGGACTCCGAGCTGGACGCTCTTTAGCGGAGGGTGGTGTTTTCTGTTGATGGCGTCATTTTATGCCTTAGTGGACGTGAAGAACGGGCGAAGCTGGGCTTTCCCGCTAACCGTGATTGGCATGAACTCTATCGCTGCCTACTGCATCGCGCACCTCTGGGAAGGGTTCATCATTCGTTCCTTTGACACTCACTTGCCAAGTTGGTTTTTCGGATTGTTCGGAGCGCCGTTCGACCGCACGATCCACGGAATATTTTTCCTGCTGGTGGCCTGGCTCATCCTGTTTTGGATGTATAGGCGAAAACTCTTTTTGCGACTGTAAGGAGGTAATGTTGCCACCAAAGCCTTCATGCAAGTAAAGCTTTCGGTAGTGGTTCCGGCATTCAACGAAGAGAGGTTGCTCGGAGCGACGCTGCAAAGTATTCGCGGCTCGGGAGCTGCTTTTACCTCAGCCGGTTGGGAATGGGAGATTGTCGTGTGCGACAATAACTCAACCGACCGGACTGCGGAGATCGCCCGGACGGCAGGGGCGAGGGTAGTCCACGAACCTGTGAATCAGATCGGACGGGCGCGAAACACCGGTGCCGCTGCGGCGCGAGGTGAGTGGATCCTGTTCGTGGACGCCGATTCCCGACCTTCGCAGGAACTGCTCCAGGATGTCGTGAACGCGATTCGTTCCGGAGAGGTGCTAGCAGGAGGCAGCACCCTGCGACTCGACTCGGATCATCGCTTTGCCCTCGCCGTCACACGATTCTGGAATCGCGTAAGCCGGTTCCGTCGACTGGTGGCCGGATCCTTCATCTTCGTGAACGCGGCGGCCTTCCGTGAAATCGGCGGGTTTAGCAACGAATTCTTCGCTTCCGAGGAAATTGATCTCTCCAAGAAACTGAAACGCCTCGCGAAAGATCGCGGCCTGGAAATCCGAATCTTGCACGAACATCCCCTGCTGACTTCCGCCCGAAAAATGCATCTCTACACCCCAGGCGAGCATCTTCGCTTCCTGCTTAGAACCGCCCTGGCACGCGGAAAAAACCTGAAGGATCGGGACGGTTGTCCGACCTGGTACGACGGGCGTCGATAAGGGATCGTCAGGTCTTGTCCGGATCCGCAGCCGCGCGGCAGGCATCGGCCACCGCCGCTAAATTCGCGAGAAATCCCTCGCGCTCACCCATCGGAAGGGCCGCAAGTACCTCCTGCTGGAGCTGCACGGCAATCTCGCGAGCGATCTCGTATTTGCGATGTCCCGTGGGACGCAGTTCGACGTGATGTGCGCGGCGGTCCTTGGCATGCGGACGTCGTTCCACCAGCCGTGCTCTTTCCATTCGCTCCAGCAGAGAGGCCACGGTATTTGGATCGCTGCTCATCAACTGCGTGAGCTGACGCTGCGTCAGACCCGCGGCTTCGCGAAGAATCCGCATGACAGTAAATTGATCCGGAGTAATTTGCAGATGAGCCAAGCGACGACGAAAGGCTTGGTTCAATCCATACCACGCCCGTCTCAGAAGGGGAGGCAGGCGACGGCGCTCGGGATCATCGACCGGCAACTCAGGTTCAGAATTCAGTTTTCGCTTGGTGGTCACGGGTTTTAGTCGATTCGGATGTGCTCACTGTGTCGAACCCTGCCCCTCCCCGACAATCCACAAAACGAAAATTGAAGGTTGCACCCAATTTATACGTATAAGTATTATCGCGTTCGTTCGCGGAACCCTTGGTTTGCCACGCTCACATGAAATCGCTCGTCTCAATCACCCGGGCATCGCTGGCTGCGATGTTGCTCTTCGCACTCAACTCTTATGTCGCCTCGGCCGCAGTCTCCGGCTGGCTAGCCTGGAGGGGCCCCGAACAGACAGGGGTTTCCCGTGAGACCGGCTTGCCGGACTCCCTGGACTCGGCGAAGCCACTCTGGTCCGCCGCCTTTCCAGGGCAATCCACCGCCGTTATCTCAGGGGGAAAGGTCTATATCAGCGGGTATGTTGGGGAAAACTCCGACCTCCAGGAAGGCATAGCGGCCTTCGATGCGGAAACGGGCAACAAGCAGTGGGAGCATCTGTACAATGACTTCCTGAGCGACACGATTTACCTCCGCTATGCCACTGCCTCCCCGGCCATCGACTCTGAAACAGGGAATGTTTATTTCCAAGGCACGCAGGGAATTCTGGCGGGTTTCACATCCGAGGGAAAGCCGCTCTTTGAACACTCCCTTATGGAACTCTACGGACGACTTACCTTCCCCAACAGCCGCACGGCTTCACCGGTGATTGATGAAGACTTGGTGATCACCCGCGGGATCACTGCGAACTGGGGCGCGCAAGGTGCCGCCGGGGATCGCTTCTATGCGTTCGACAAGAAAAGTGGATCCTTGGTCTGGTCCTCGACCCCGGGCGATCGGCCTAAGGACAATTCGTTCTCCCACCCGCAACTCGGCTGGTTCAAGGGACGCCGGGTGTTCTTCGCCGCCACGGGGGACGGGAGTGTGGTCTGCGTGAACGCCCGCACCGGCGACCCCATTTGGCGCATTCCCCTGTTTCGTGCCGGGATCAACGCCACTGTCTTGGTTCATGGTGGCAACAAGGTCGTGGCGGTTTATGGAACGCCGTATGAACTCGGCCAAATGGTGGCACTGAAGATGCCCGACGCACTCCCGACCAGCCCCACCAATGCACCGGTGGTGGTCGAGCGAGCCAAGGTGGAGCTCTGGTCGAATGACATCTCCACCAGCACCAGCTCCCCCATTCTGGTTGATGACACCATCTATGTGGTGGCAGAGAAGGGAGACCTTTGTTCGATCAACGCGAATACCGGCGTCGTTCAGTGGAAACTGAAGCTGGGAATCGAGCAGCGAAACGCCTGTCCATTGTACGCCGATGGAAAACTTTACGTCCCGATCTTGGATGACCCCGACGGCAAGGGAACGGGGGAAGCGGAAGCCGGAACGAGAGGCGCTTTTTACATCATCAAGCCAGATGCAAAAGAAGGACGCATCTTGCAGAAAATCACTGTGGAAGGTCGGTGCTTCGGCTCGCCCGTCGCGTACAACGGAAAGATCTATCTGCAGACGACACGCAAGCTCTATTGCTTCGGAACTGCGGGCGCGAATCCCGGCCTCGAGAAACTTCCTGATGCGGCGAAATGGCCCCCATCGGGTCCCGCGACCCAGCTCCAAGTGATCCCGTCCGAAGTCCTCCTCCATCCGAAAGAGACGGCTAGTTTTCGTGTTCGATCCCTGGATGCCAACGGGCTCGTGGTTCAGGAAAATATCGATCCCAAAAGCGTGAAGTGGGCCAGCTACATACCGGCCACGGCCCGCGTTCGCTCCTCGATGAAGGGAAGCTTCAACGACGCCGGGGAGCTTACGGCGGCGCCGGATTCCATGCCATCCGCCGGAGCCTTCGAGGCGACTTTGGGAGGGCTCAAAGGATATACTCGCGGTCGCGTCCTTCCAAATCTCCCCATCACAGCCGACTTCGAGAACTTCAACCTATCCGAAACCACCACCAACAACGTCGAGCCGCCGACCGCTTTCTCCTATCCCCCCCTGCCCTGGATCGGAGCGCGCTTCAAATTCGACATCCGTGAAAAAGACGGCAACAAAGCGCTGACCAAGACCATCGACAATCGGTTCTTTCAACGGGCGTTCGTGTTCATCGGGGACTCCGGAATGAAGAACTACACCATCCAAGCCGACCTGATGAGCGAGGGAAACCGTCGAAAAATGTCGGAAGTCGGACTCATTAACCAACACTACCTGGTGGTTCTAAAGGGCAATGATCAGAAGCTGGAAGTGAACTCGAATCTGGAGCGACTGCGAGTCCCTGCCGCGACCGACGCGCCCAATTTCCGATGGGTGCCCAACACCTGGTATACTCTGAAAAGCCGAGTGGACATCGCACCGGACGGCACGGGTGTCGTTCGCGCCAAGGCGTGGAAACGGGACGAACCGGAGCCCGAGAAATGGACGGTGGAAGTGCCCCATGCCCACGCGCACCAGAACGGTTCCCCTGGATTTTTCGGATTCTCTCCCCAAGACATGCGTGTCTTCGTCGACAATGTCAAAGTCACCGCGAATTGATTCCAACCCGCTTTCCAAGTCGAACTCATAACCAGACTCCGTAACATGAAACGCAATTGTGTCTCCGCCACCGCTCTCGGGCTCTGTACCGGTGTGCTCCTGGCCAACGAACTCTCGGCGACGGACTGGCCCCAATGGGGCGGCAATGACCCCGGTCGCAACATGTATTCACCGGCCAAGGGAATTCCCTCCCAGTTTGATCCCGGCAAACCCAAGAAAGGGACCGAGGACATTGATCTCTCCACCACAAAAAACGTGAAGTGGGTGGCCAAGCTCGGATCGCAGAGCTATGGCAATGTGACCATCGCGGGCGGCAAGGTCTTCGTCGGAACCAACAACGAGGCTCCGCGTGATCCCAAGCACACAGGCGACCGAAGCATCCTCATGTGCTTCGATGAAAAAACGGGAGACTTTCTCTGGCAACTGGTGGTGCCCAAACTGAAGTCCGGCAAAGTAAACGACTGGGAAGGCCTGGGGTTGCTCTCCTCTCCGACGGTGGAGGGTGATCGCGTGTATCTCGTTACCAGCCGATGCGAAGTGATGTGCCTGGACGTGAACGGTCAGGCCAATGGGAACGACGGTCCCTACACCACGGAGGCAGATTATTTTGTCAAAGACTCAGGCAAGGCGCCTGTTCCTGTCGGACCCAAAGATGCGGATATCATCTGGGTGTACGACATGATGGACCAACTCGGAGTCTTCCCTCACAACGCTTCCAATTCCTCCGTGCTGATCGTTGACGACCTCGTGTTCGCCTGCACCTCGAATGGTCAGGATTGGACCCACGTCAATATTCCCTCTCCTCTTTCGCCGAGCTTCATCGCGATCGACAAAAAAACCGGCAAGCTCGCCGCGGAAGATGATGCAGGCATCGGATCCCGAATTTTCCATGGCCAGTGGAGCTCTCCTAGCACGGGAATGGTGAACGGAAAACGCCTGGTGTTCTTCGGCGGCGGCGACGGGTTCTGCTACGCGTTCGAAAACAAGCCGGTGAAGAAAGATGACACTCAGGTGCTCCCGGTGGCGTGGAAGTATGATGCCAACCCGCCGGAGTACAAGATGAAAGATGGCAAGCCCATCAAGTATCCGCTCGCGGAAGGCCCGAGCGAAATTAACGCCACGCCGGTCTTCTACAAAAACCGCGTCTATGTCGCCACCGGCCAGGACCCTGAGCATGGCGAGGGTGTGGGGCGACTGGTCTGCCTGGATCCCACCAAGAGCGGGGACATCACCGGCAGTGGGCTGATCTGGGACTACAAAGGAATTCATCGGAGCATCTCGTCTGTATCGATCGACCCGGACACTGGATTGCTCTTCATCGGGGATTTCTCCGGCTTTGTTCACTGTCTCGACGCGGAAACCGGAAAGCTCTACTGGACTCACGATATGAAGGCTCATATGTGGGGCTCGACGCTCGTGGTAGACGGGAAGGTCTTCGTCGGGGACGAGGATGGCGATCTGGCCATCCTGGCCGCGACGAAAGAAAAGAAGCTCATCTCCGAGACCAATCTGGGAGCCCCCGTATATTCCACACCCGTGGTGGCCAACGGAGTGATCTACATTTCCAGCAACTCGCATCTCTACGCCTTCCATGACTCCTCGCGGGCCAGCTCCGATGCGCCCAAAAAAGTGGACATCGAACTGAAGAAGCCCTGAAGGGCCGCCCCCTGAACGAACCCATTAACGATCAGAACCCTGCTACCACCATGTCTGTAGACTCATCCCTCATCCAGAAAGCCCAGCAGCAGCTCGATTCGCATGTGCGCGAGACGATTCAGTGGCATTTTTCTCCCGAGACCGGCTGTCCGTTTTGGTTAAACTGGGCTAAGACGGCCAATTGGGATCCTCGACAGGACGTGAAGTCGTTCGCCGACATCATCGCCCGCTTTCCCCACTTCCAGGACGAGTGGCTCCGGGACGAGCAGCCCGAGGTCTGGGTTCCCGCGCAATTCAAGGGCAAGCCGTTCAATATCTTTGAGACTGGCGGCACCACCGGCATGCCAAAACAACGCATCGGCTGGACTGACTACAAGGTCGATTACGAGGAATTTTCAGGGAAGGTCGCCGATGAACATTTTCCCCGGGGCGGTGCCTGGCTGATGGTCGGCCCCACTGGACCGCGTCGCTTGCGCCTTGCGATCGAACATTTGGCGAACTTTCGAGGCAGCTCTTGCTACTTCATCGATCTGGATCCCCGATTCGTGAAGAAAGTGCTTTCGGACAAGAAATTTGATGTCGCACGTTCCTACATGGACCACGTGGTGGATCAGGGCATCACTCTGCTCAAGAACCGGAAGATCACCGGGCTTTTCACAACTCCAAAGCTCCTCGAAGCACTCGCCGAGAAAGTGAATCTGTACGAGGCGGGCATTCGAGGCGTGTTCTGCGGCGGGACCACCATGGCACCCCAGTACGTCCGCTATATCGTAGAGGAAGTGCTGGAAGGAAAGATCGGCTTCTATCCCACCTACGGCAACACCTTGATGGGCCTAGCCGCCAGCGTGCCGCTTCGAGCGGAGGACAATTTTTCCATCACCTACTACGCTCCGCAACCACGAGCCGTACTTCGAGTGGTGGACCCGAACGAGACCAAGACCGTGAAGGGATACGGCGAGTGGGGTCGGGTGGAGCTGACCACGCTCACGAAAGAGTTCTTCATGCCCCGCTTCCTCGAACGCGATGAAGCGATCCGACGCGAGCCCCGTCCGCCTTACGCCTGGGATGGTGTGGCCGAAGTCCGGCCGTTCGGCG
>JAYTTC010000209.1:0-7879 GCA_043745255.1 Verrucomicrobiales bacterium | reverse complement strand
CTGAAAGAGCTGACCTCGGACAAGACTTACAAGTATGAGGTGACTTCGATCGATGATGCCGGGAACTCTAGGACCACTGATAGTAACGGGACCCCGTTCCACTTCATCGCACCCCATGCCAAGACACTCCTCTTGGTAGACGACTATGGTGTGGACTCCATTTTCGATTCCGTGCCCATCCCGCTCAGTTCCTACACCAACGCGCTGGTCGAAGCCGGCGTATCCTTTGACGTCTGGGAGCGTCAGCAACGCGGGGCCCCATCCCTGCCGGACTTCGGGTCCTATCGGGCGGTCATGTGGCGTATCAATGACATGGATCAGCAGGCATCCATCACTCAGGCCGAAGTCTCGGATCTGGCCACTTATCTCGCCACCGGGGGGGCATTCTGCATGTTTTCCATGGAGGCGCTCAGCCGGTTTGGGTCCACCACGTTCCAAAGCGACATAGCCCATGTCGCCTCCTTCACCCCGGATGCACTGGTAGCTGATGCCAAGGGAGCCGCTGGCGACCCCGTCGCCGATGGGTTGGAATTCCTCCTGAACTATCAGAACTATCCCGACCTCTCGGAATTGGGACTCGGGGATGCGGGTCCTGATTTTTCCGATCACGTTGTTCCCGGCGACAACGCCCTCCCATTCCTCATCGACTCCGCGAGCTCCGAGGCCGTGGGCATCCGCTACCCTCGCAGTCCTGGCCAGGGCACGGGGAGGACGCTTTTCGTTGCGTTTCCTCTCGATGGCACTCCCGGGACTGGAACCGGCCTGAACACTCGCGCGGCCCTCCTGCACCGAGCCATGGCTTACCTGGCCCCGGGTGCCGACGGGGCCACTTCGATCGCGCTCGACAATACTCGATACACGCTGACCAGCAGGATGGTCATCGAAGCGGGTGACTCTGACCTCGCCGGAGACCTTCAAATGACGGTGCAGGTCGCGAGTGGCACCGATCCCCAGGGGATCAGCGTGAAGCTTGCAGAAACCAAGAAGCTTGGGTTCTTCCGTGGCACCGTTACCCTGGTTCATGCGACGGACGCCGGCGGAGGCGATCGGCTGCGAGCCAAGGAAGGGGATCTTGTGCGGGTTCAGACGGTGGATGGATCGGCGAACAATCTGATCGTTTCCGCCAGCGCTATCATCGATACCGTGCCGCCAAAGATCACCTTGTCGCCGATCGCCGATCCTGATTTCGAGGTGGCATCCATTTCCTGGGATTCCTCCGAGGCTGCCGACAGCCTGGTTGAGTTCGGGGAATCCCCGCTCCTGGGCCGGACCGAATTCAGTTCGGTGCTCGGATTGCGTCATGAGTTGGTGCTTTCCGGCCTCGTGGCGGACAAGCTGTATTACTACCGCGTGACCTCTCGCGATCAGGCCGGAAATGCGGTGACCGATGACAACGCCGGAACGTTTTATACCTTCCGAACGCTGAATTCCTACACTCTTCCCTGGGCCGATAACATGGAGATGGGCATTGGGGACTGGACCATTGGGGACGCTGACCTAACCCAGGGAACCTGGGTTCTTGGCGTGCCTCACAACGGATGGGAAACGGAGGCTCATTCACCGACCAAGGCCTGGGGCAGCAATATCGACGGCGGGGCTCGGGAGGATGTCGAGTCACGCCTCATCAGCCCTCCCCTCAACCTGAGCGGTGGAAATCACGCCACACTTCGGTTCTGGCATAGCTACAATTTTCTGAGTCTGAGTGATTCCGACATCTTGAATCAGGGAGAGGTGGAGCTGATGACCAGCACCTCAACGCAATGGATCTCGCTCGGGGGATATGCGGAGGATTCCTCGCCCTGGGTGGAGGAGGAAATCGATCTGACTCCCTACGTGGGGCAGGTTGTTTACATCGCCTTTCATTACACGTTTTCCTCCTTTGACAGTCTTCCTCGCGCCGGGTGGTTGATTGACGACGTTTCAGTTTCGATGGAACTTGCCGCCCCAGGCACCCTGACAGTGACGAATACCCTGGCTCAAGCGAGGTTCAGGATCACTGGGCCGACCCCTGCCACAGGGCAGGGGAGGACCTACATCGACATCAACGCGGCAGCGGGTGAATACGTGATCACGTATTCCGACGTGCCTTACTACAACACCCCGGCACCCCAGACCAATTCCCTAAGCGCAGGTGCCGTCCTCTCGTTCCGAGGCGTCTACACCTTCGCGGATACCAATAAGAACGGTATCTCTGACGCCTGGGAGCAAGTGTTCTTCGGAGCAGTAGCGCCAAGCCATCCTGCTTCCATGGATTCCGACCAGGATGGACGCAGCGATGGGGAAGAGTTTCTGTCCGGCACCGATCCTAACAAGGCTTCATCTGCTCTCACGCTTCGAACGCCCATCCCCTTATCGAAGGGCGACGTGCTGATCAACTGGGCCTCTGTGGCGGGCTACGAATATCGTCTCCTGGGTTCTTCCAATCTGCAGTCGTGGGCACCCGCGAGTGATTGGGTCTCCGGGCGCAACGGCACCAGTTCCTACAATCTATCGCCCGAGGTGGCAGCCTTGTTTCGCTTCGTGCGTATTGAGGTGCGGCCTTGATGCGGGAAGCCTACCATCCAACGACAAACTACTCATGAGCAACACCACCAAGAAACGGAACGGGAGCGAGAAATCACTTTTTTTCACCGACCTCACCCGACGGCCTCCGCGCAGCGCGCGTGTCCGCTTGGGGGGCTTCGTCATCCTGGCCCGGATTCTGGACAAGGGACGCGCCACGCTCGCGGGAAGAAACGGGGAATACAACTACAACTGCCCACTGGATGCTCACTTCTTCCAGTACGCCGGAATCGACGCCGGCTCGCTTAAGAAACAATTGGCCTTGGGAAAGGGCGACGGGGAGATTCTCGAGTGGATTCAGTCCAATTCCGAGACCAAGCCGAATCCTTGGCAGATCTCCGCCTGGAGCAGCTATCACGAGACTCGAGTGCCGTCGGATGTGGAGACTCGCGAGTTCTTCAACGAGTATCACAAGACTTCCGGCCCGAAACGCAACGACATCGCCGGTTGGTTTGATGTCCTCGACCTCGACGACTTTGTCAGTTTCGGGGGAAGGGCCTGATCAGGTGCACGCTGGAAACCCCTGGCGAATCGATCGCCAGGGTTCCTGCATCGAGACGTCCACGATGGGCGGATCCTCCGCCTTCGAGGGTGAGAGAATAGCCAGGAACACCAGCTTTTCTCCAAAGGGGTTGAAAGTGGCATGGGCTTCCCCCTTGGGAATCAGGACCATCTCTCCCGGATGCAGGATGCGGTGCGCTTTGTCGCACCATTGCTCCGCTTTTCCCGAGACGATGAAGATGATTTCTTCACGAGTGGGGTGGGTGTGAAAGGGATGGCATCGTCCCGCGTCCATGTTTGCCCGCACCATGAGCAATTCCTGGTTCGGCACCACATCCGCACGACAGAGCCATTCCTCCAGCGTCCAAGGCGATTGAAAGCGGATAGCTTCCTTGGTCGTCACAAAGCGTCGATCTTCCAGGCTCATACAAATGCGATTGCGGGTGCTTCAGAAGTTAGCGCTTCTTTCCAAACTTCTTCGCTGCCGGAACTGGGATTTGCTTGAAGCGTTTGGTGATATCGATCAAGGACTGTTCCACCCCCATGCGCTCCAAACTCGAGGCGCCCACGAATCCCACACACTCAGTGTGCTCGTTGACGTAGGCGGCATCCTCCGGAGTGCAGATGGGCCCGCCGTGGCTAAGGAAAAAGATGTCCTTTCGAACCTGTTTCGCGGCATGGATGATGGCATCCGTTCGGCGCAGCGTTTCCTTCATCGTGATGACAGCGCCCTTCACTCCGATCGACCCTCCCACGGTGGTGCCGACATGGGCGATGATCGCGTCAGCACCTGCTTGCGCCATCGCCTTGGCTTCCTCAGGTGAGGCGACATAAACGATGGTGAACAGATCCATCTTGCGAGCGAGCGCGATCATCTCGAATTCTTTCTTCACGCCCATACCGGTTTCCTCCAGCACCTGGCGGAATTGGCCGTCCACGATGGTGTGAGTGGGGAAATTATTTACGCCGCTGAATCCCATGTCTTTCACTTGGATCAGCCAGTGCCACATACGTCGTCTTGGGTCAGAGGCGTGCACACCGCAGATGACCGGGACCTCTTCCACGATGGGGAGCACCTCAAACTCTCCGATCTCCATCGCCACCGCGTTGGCATCACCATAGGCCATCAAGCCACACGTAGAGCCATGACCTGCCATACGGAATCGGCCCGAGTTGTAGATGATGATCAGATCGGCGCCGCCCTTTTCGATGAACTTTGCGCTGATGCCAGTTCCGGCTCCGGCCGCGATGATGGGCTCGCCCTTCTTCAGTGTGGCTCGCAGGCGATCAATGACTTCTTTGCGAGTGTAGGGGTTTCCTTTTCCAGTCCAGGGATTTGGCATTTTGTTGTGAGGAGAGTGAAGTTGTAAATGAATGGCAACGTGCTCCTCTGAGCACTTACTCCGCTGCAGGGACCAAGACCGTAAAATCGGGCTGTCCTTCGCTGACCGCACCCAGCTTTTCCATCAGCTTGGTGATGGTCGGAGTCTTGATATGTTTCTTGATATCCTCGAGGCTCGCCCAGCGTTCGTACACGATGTATTCGCCTGCGGTCTTCATGGATCGATTGAGTTCGTAACGGAGGCAGCCGTGTTCTTTGCGTGTCGGAGGGATCGCCTCCGCGAATGCCGCCTCAAGCTGTTGCGATGCTCCTTCCTTTGCTCGAATCTTGACCATCAAAGTGAAGGGTTTGGAGGAGTCTTTCAGCTGAGCACGGATTCCGTCCACGATCGCGTCTCCGGCATCCTGAGCTGAGAGCATCGAAGCAAAACCAACGGTTGCGATTAGAAAAAAACCGACGAGAGAGCGGGGCGTGTTCATAGGGTGATCAAGAGAATCATCAAACGTGTTGGGAGAATTCTTGGAAGCAGCCCAATGGTCAAGCTCTTGTGAGCTCACGTGTCACCGTTCCAGTGAAGAGAAAAGTCGGTTTTCTCGAGACATTTTCATTAAATGTTAATTTTCAGTGGGCTTAGAAGAACTTTGAGAAGGGTTGGATAAGTGTGAGGTTGTGGTACTGAGAGGGTGGATTGCGGCAACCTGCAATGTGCAATATAACTGGGAAAAACCGCGACAAATTACTTGCGTCGAGCAGGGGTGCCGACTTAGGTTTTGCGCCCGTCGCTAGCCGAAGAGCTGACAGTGTTATGGCATTAGAGGCCGGTTCGGCGGCACGGCGTAAGGATGCGCGGTTAGCTCAGTGGTAGAGCACCACCTTGACACGGTGGGGGTCCAGGGTTCGAACCCCTGACCGCGCTCCATTTTTTCGCCCTACGAAAAAATGCAACGCCGTCTTGTCTCGCCGAAGTTTCAACCAAGGCGGAAGCTTCCAGAGCGAAAACGGGCTTCAAACATTCATGATTGGACCCAAGTCTTGTCGCCCGTGATCTTGCCTTTTTCGTTCTTCATTCTGTGCATCACGTCGCCCGATTTTCAAAACCGGGTGGTGTCCTGCGCGCGTGCTCCAGTTTCGTCGTCAAAGACCCTCTCGCGTCCGATGGTGCGGCGTTAGCCCACTCGTCGGTTTTCCCATTTCCTGCCTGCCCCGTAGTCGCAATCTGCTTCTCCATGAGTTTTATCCATTCCCAGCTGGTAGCTGGTTGAGAGTCTGAATCAGGAGGCGATAGTCCGCAGTCACCAGTTCGTTGCTTCGAGGGTCGGCCACTTGCCTCAGCTTAGATCTCATTGCGTCAGAGAAGGGGCCCTTTACGCAAGGATGCACCGTCGCTACTGCAAACCCGTGTAAGCAGGTGCGGAGTGCCTGATGGACGGTAGACTCTGGGCCGGAGTTGGGATCCGAAAGAAGCGAACGGGCGAGTTGGTAAGACGTCGCAGGTATCACAAAGAGGTCGAGAGGAACGAGCTCAAGTTGCAGTAAATAGATTTCTCGCAAGGCGGAAAGGAGGCAACCGGCGGTCTCATGCTCCATGGCGACGGACAGAGTGTAACCTTCACTGGCACGAATGCCCTTCTTTCCATGCTTGCCCGCTATCGCGAGGAAGAAACCGGAAATCTGCCCACGGGTGTGGCACTCGCTTCCAATGGTCAAAGCAACTCTCGCCAGGTTCTCCTCGGAACCAAAATGACTTCGGATCCGTCTTCGGCGCGTTCGGTACCGCTGGAAATCCTTCTCCGTGAGCCCTGCTTTGCAGGCGGTGGCAATGCGATTCGCGGGATGTGCGTAGTCCGATTTCAGGAGGGAGTCTGGATTCGCGTTTGCAATCCCAGCTGTCGGAATCCCAGGTAAAGGTTTGCAAGTTATCGATCCCCTTTCGTCCAGCGTGTAGGATTCAACGCCCATGTTGCAGGCCCGGTTATGGAGCACGCGATCCATGGTAAGCAGAATGCAGCGGGGCCCCAACACTTGCGTGAGTATTATATCGTCGGGAACAGCGCGGTGTTGCTTGTTCAGGAAGAGATACGTGTTTGAAGTGTCATCGGTGAGTTTCTCGCCGATTCGTAGGAACAGTTCCGACTCTGCGGAAACGCATTCATCTACAACCACTCGACGATTGGAGCGATCAGAGTAAGACATGTATTTCATGAACCTCCACCGGCACCGAACTCTGACAATCGACGGGGCACGTCCTGAATCGAAAGCAATTCCGCGCGGCCGGGCATTCCGAGTGATTGCGCACCTGGGTACACCACGAACAGACGGTCCAACCTCAGATCCTCCATCGCCACGCGCATGGACTTGGTCATCTCAGGTGAGTCGTTATATTTGAATTCGAATCCCAGCCTTTTGCCGTGCCAGAAGACCAGCAAATCGAGCTCCGGGCCGCCGTGCGTGGACCAAAAGTAAGCGTCCCGGTCGCCCGTAATGCTCAGCACTTGCTCCAGAGCGAACCCTTCCCAGGATGCCCCCAATTTGGGATGGGCTTCAAGGCTCGCGATGTTGTCGAGTTTCATCAGCGAGTGGAGCAGCCCAGAATCTCGAACGTAAATCTTGGGAGCCTTGACCTGCCGCTTGCCGACATTTTCAAACCAAGGCTGCAATTGCCGAACCAGAAACATTCCCGTAAGGATGTCCAGATAACTTCGCGTCGTCGGTTCCGACTTGCCTAGTGATCGTGCGAGCTCTGCAGAGTTCCACTTCTGTCCGTGGTAATGTGCAACCATCGTCCAGAACCGCCGCAGAGTCGCGGCTGGGATAGTGATCCCCAATTGTGGCAGATCCCTTTCCAGGACGGTACGAATGAAGTCCTCCCGCCATTGGCCGCAAACCTGGTCGGATTCAGCTGTGAAAGCGGCCGGGAAACCTCCGCGCCACCAGAGTTTCCGAAAGTCCGGTGGCCCCACCTCGGCCAGGTTCAGCCCGCTGACATCCACGAAGGACACTCTCCCAGCAAGGGATTCGGAGACCCCATGCACGATTCCGGGAGACGCACTGCCGAGGATCAAGAATCGGGCAGGGAGGGGGCGGCGGTCCGCCAGCACCCGCAACAGCTGAAAGATCTCCGGCTTCCGCTGCACCTCATCGATCACGACAAGCCCTCGTAAAGGCTCCAGCGCGGCGGCCGGCTCTTGCATTCGGTCCAAACCTCCCAGTGATTCTAGGTCTAGGAACTCATGGGCTTTCCCCTTTGCATACTCTTTCGCCAAGGTTGTTTTTCCAGACTGACGCGGCCCCAGTATCGCCACTACAGGGTTGTGCTTCACCCGTTCTCCAATAGCTTCGAGATATCCCGGTCTAGGAATCATAGATTGTAGCATATTAGCGAAAATCGAAAGGGCAACTTTCGATTTTCAATGGATTTCACAATTACTTGTAGTTCAGACTGTTCGAAGCGGCCTCATGTCTTAGGGACGGAGG
>JAYTTC010000208.1:0-2154 GCA_043745255.1 Verrucomicrobiales bacterium | reverse complement strand
GGTCGCATCGATCATCAGGTGAAGATCCGAGGATTTCGCATCGAACTCGGTGAGATCGAGAGTGAGCTGCGACAGCAGCCTCAGGTGGAGGACGCCGTCGTCATCGCTCGCGAGGACGTGCCGGGTTCTCCCAAACTGGTTGCTTACGTCATCCTCAAGCGGCAGCCCGCTCAGGGCACGTTGTCGGACGCGGAGCGGCCCGACACGCAGGTTGTCTCCTCGTTGCGCGATCAACTTCGTCAGCGTCTGACGGAGTACATGATCCCTTCGAGTTTTGTATTTCTTGAGAGGTTCCCTCTCACACCTAACGGGAAGGTGGATCGCAAATCGCTGCCCGTTCCGGACCTGTCGCGAATCGAGGACGAGAGTCACTATCTTGCACCCGCGACCCCACTTGAGGGGAAGCTCGCAGAGATTTGGCGAAAGGTTCTGAATCTTACGAAGGTGGGGATGCGTGACAATATCTTCGATATCGGCGGTGATTCCATCCTGATCGTGAGAATCAGCCTGGAGGCGAAGCAGTCAGGTCTTTCGCTCCCGCCGAAGCTTATTTATCAGAATCAAACGATTCTCGAGTTGGCGCGTGCGATGGAGCAGCAAGTCAAGGTGGCGGGCTTGCGGGAGGAAGATCTGCGTCAAAAGGTTTCCGCCATGTCGCCTGATCAAGTGCGCGCCTTGTTAGCGCAAAAGAAGAAGCTCGCTGGACGCGATGCTTGAAGCGTTAGAGTGATTTACGTATGAGCGGTGAAGATCACCCTGCTGGGGATTCATTAGAGAAGGAACGGGAGGAGTTGCTTGAGTTGCTCGCGGCGGAAGGGGCCGCGAGCGATACCGAGATGCTGCGGATTCCTCGTCGCGACGCATCGAATCCGACGCCGCTTGGGTTTGCCCAGGAACAGCTGTGGTTCCTTCATCAATTTGATCCCACCATTCGCTCCTATCACATCCTGATCAGCTTTCGGCTGAGAGGTCGACTGGACGTCGCAGCGCTGGAGTGGTCTCTGAACGAAGTCATACGACGCCACGAGGCTCTGCGGACCGTCTTCCGTTCTCGTGGAGGAAGGCCGGTGCAATGGGTTCGACCTTCTCTGGCTCTCAGCTTGGTTCCCCGTGTCATTCCGCCCGGCACCCCCCAAGCCCGTGAGGCGATTCTGGAGGCCTGGCTTGAGGAGGATGAGGCCCTTCCCTTCGATCTGGAGCAGGGTCCGCTGTTACGCTCCGTGCTGCTGCGGCTCGCTGAAGACCATCATGCGCTTCAGCTCGTCTCGCATCACATTGTAGTCGACGGATGGTCGCTGGGGATTCTGGTGCAGGAACTCTCGGAACTCTATCGTTCGCGCGTGGCAGGCAGCCCAGCCCAGCTCGCCACTCTTCCGATCCAACCCGGTGACCACGCGGTTTGGGAACATCAACAGGAGCAGTCCGGGGCGTTCCGCAGTCATCTTGCGTTCTGGCGCGAGGAACTGGGCGGCGATCTACCCGTTCTTGAACTTCCCTCCGATCGCCCGCGGCCACCGCGCCAGACCTTCCGAGGCAGCCATTGCACTACGCGAGTGAGTCGCGAGACCTTCGCTGCGTTTAAGCAGCTCTGTCAGCGTGAGCGCGTCACTTCGTTCATGGGGCTACTGGCCCTGTTTAATGTCCTGCTCCATCGGTTCAGCAGAACGTCTGACATTCTGGTAGGGTGCGCGAGCGCCGGGCGTCATCGCGCCGGGCTCGAGAATCTGGTGGGTATGTTCGTCAACACGGTGGTGCTCCGGACGCCGCTGGGAGATGATCCAACTTTCATCGCACTGCTTCATCGAGTGCGGGACATCTCACTGCGCGCGTTCGAGAACCAGGATCTTCCTTTCGAGAAAATCGTCCAGGCACTCCAGCCGAAACGAAGCACCAGCCATAACCCGATCTTCCAGGTGGGCTTCTCTCATCTCACCTCAGCAGGTCAGCAGCTGAACCTGCCCGGGATCATGGCCACTCCTATTCCGGTGGGAATCAAGGGAGCTAAGTTCGACCTGATGTTGAACGTGACGGAAAGCGACCAGGATTTGGAAGCTACCTTCGAGTATAACAGTGATTTGTATGAGGCGGGGAGTGTGGAGGGGATGGGAGAGGTGATGGAGGAGTTGATGAGGGGAGTGGTGAAGGATGGGGGGA
>JAYTTC010000207.1:0-2155 GCA_043745255.1 Verrucomicrobiales bacterium | reverse complement strand
GACAACAATATCGGGACAGAAATATGGGCCCGGGCCTGTTCTGCCGACCGGATATTTCTGTCCTCGATATTGTTGTCGATACTCCGGGCCCGCTTCGTTCGTTGCGTTGGTTGTCGCGTGATGCCTCCTTTCCCATTGCGGACGCCTGAACACGTCGTATTCTCGCAGAATGCGTCCTCACTCGCTCTTTCTTGCGCTCGCCCTGGCCGTTTTGGCACTGGGTGCCATCCCTGCGTCGGCTGCCGATCTTCTCTCGATCGATCCCTTCTGCGGGGTGGCACGCCTGGGGCTTCGCGGAGACATGGGGGCGAACTACACCATCGAAGGTTCAGACGTTCTGGAGGGAGCCGCCCCCTGGACACCGCTGCTGGATCTGACTTTGACCACCGGGATGACCTCCTGGTGCGACTCCGAAGCGCGCAATCTCACGCGCCGTTTCTACCGAGCCATCCGACTCAACGCACCGCCTCCTCAACTGCGCCCACGGAATTTTCGTCTAAACGACCACGCCGGCCGTTCTCATGAACTCTATTACTCCTACAGTGACGCGACGGTAGTCGCCTACGTCCTAGTGTTCACCGGAACCACCTGCTCCAATCTTCAATCTGATCTTTCCGCTCTCAAGGCCCTCTCCACGCAATACGAGCCTCTCGGAGTCCATTTCTGGATCATCGACTCTCTTCCTGGAAACAATCGCTCGAATCTGATTGCAGAGGCATCCTCGCTTCGCATCAGCACCATTCCGGTGCTTCATGATCGCGCTCAGCTGGTCACGCGAGAGTTTGGGATCACTCGCGTCCCTGAAGTGGTTGTGATTGAGAATGGGACCTTCGAGTCGCTCTATCGCGGTCCGGTGCAGGAAGTCTCCGGAACTCATGTGGAACCTTATCTGGCTGGAGCACTGGAAACATTCCTGGCAGGTCGAACGGTAACACCATCGCGGGTGCGACCGATCGGTGCGGAGGCTGGAGTGGCCATCGGGGGCGTGCCCGACTACGCAAGCGAGATCGCGCCGCTTCTGCAATCACGCTGCATCCAATGCCATAGTCCCGGCAACATCGCTCCCTGGTCGATGACCAATCATGCCGTGGTGCAACTATATGCCGACTCGATGAAGGACGAGGTTCTTGCAGCACGAATGCCGCCCTGGCATGCGGATCCGCATGTCGGTCGCTTCTCGAATGATTCTTCCCTGCAGCCCGAAGAGTCAGCCCGGCTTATCCGATGGCTGGATGCGGGAGCGCCTCGAGGAGACGGTCCTGACCCGCTTGAAACCACCGCCACTGAGCCTCCTGAGTGGCCGTTTGGAACGCCCGATTTGGTTCTTTCCATTCCGAGCCAATCGCTCCCCGCGACCGGGGACGTCGACTACCGATACATTACCGTCAAACCCAACCTGTCGACCGACGTATGGCTTCGGGCCGCAGTCGTGAGGCCCGGCAATCGCAAGGTTGTGCATCACTCGCTGGTGTTTCTCGGTAGCGCGGGGAATAACCTGAACGGCTTGGCGGGCTACTTCGCAGGCTATGTGCCAGGTCTCGAGCCATCGATCTTCCCCGATGGTAGCGGCAAGCTGCTCCCCAAAGGCACCAATCTCACGTTTCAGATGCACTATATCAGCACGGGCACGCCGCAGACCGACCAGACGCAGTTGGGGCTCTATTTTCTGAGCCTACCGCCGAAAAAAAAGCTGCAGACCAAGGCGGCCTACGACATTTTTTTCAGCATCCCTGCGATGAACCGCGACTACCCGACCGTCGTGTTCTCAAGTGTGTTCCTCAAAGCTTCATGGCTCTACGAGGTCTCCCCCCATCAGCATCTTCGGGGCACCCGCTTCAAATACGAGCTAGAGCTCCCAACCGGCACGCGAACCCCGCTCATCAATATTCCTAAGTATCTCTTCAGCTGGCAGAGGCTCTATCGATTTGCCGATCCCGTGTTGATCCCCAAAGGAGCCAGAATTGTTTGCACGGGGGCTTGGGATAATTCACCCCAGAATCTCACCAATCCGGATCCCAGCAGCGAGGTCCGGTTCGGTGAGCAGACTTACGAGGAAATGTTTATCGGGTACTATAACTACGCCGAAATTCCCTAGCAGGCCGTCCGACTTAGCATGTCGCTCCACAGAGTGCGCGTCCTCTGGTATCGATTGATT
>JAYTTC010000206.1:0-7919 GCA_043745255.1 Verrucomicrobiales bacterium | reverse complement strand
TGTTCGCGCACCCCCGCCACAGAGCACCACACCGGCGCTGAGATAATTGAGCAGTCCGGCGTTGGCGATGTCCTGTTCGATCAACTGGAACATCTCCTCGAATCGAAGCGAAATGATGTGCTGGAGGTGCTCCAGATTGATGGTCTTGGCGGGAAGTCCTAATTCAGCGACCGTCGTGACCGTCTGCCCTTGGATGCTGGGAGTCACCAGCGCCGAACCGTAGTCTACCTTCAGTTGCTCGGCTCGTTTGAGCGGCACTTTTAGACCGTAGGCTAGGTCGTTGGTAACGTGGTCGCCGCCCACCGCAAGCACGCCGGCGTGTTTGATGGATCCGCCCCCGTAGACGATGTAGTTGGTCACCCCGCCGCCCAGATCGATCACCAGCGCCCCCATCCGACGTTGATCGGGTGTCAGGACGCTGAGGGCCGCAGCCAATCCGTTGAAGGCGACGGACTCGACTTCCAATTGCAAATTCTTCACCGCGCGAATGGGGTTCTGGAGACGGTTGAGATGCCCGTGAATCACGTGCATATCCACCTCCACCCGCGACCCAAACATTCCAACGGGATCCACCACGCCATCCTGACCATCGATCATGAAATGCTGGCGTGTGGCATGCAGAATCTCGTTGTCTGCGGGAAGCCGAACCGCCTTGGCATTCTTGATCGCGTCTTCGACGTCATCCCCGGTGATCTCGCGATCGGCCGACACCACCGGATGTACGCCGCGATTGGTAAGCGAGGCGATGTGGCTTCCCGTAACCCCGAGGTAAACACTCCGGATCTCCACGTCAGCCATCTGCTCCGCCTCGGCGATGGCAGATCGAATATCCTCCTCGGCCCGGCCGCTATCGACAACCTCGCCCTTTCGAACACCGCGCGAGCGCGCCTGGCCAATGCCGGTGATGTTCAATTCATCATTTTCGTTCACTTCTCCCACCACGGCACAAATTTTGGAAGTGCCGACCTCGAGACCCACAATGACCGATGAACTTTTAGACATGTCTCCTCTTGGCCCTCGTCGCGTGATTTATTTTCGGTTTTACCAAAGCGGCCTCGCCGGCCTCAAGCCATCGGACCGGGACGTTGTTCGCCACCGACAAATCAGCGGTGGCTAGATGTATCCCCCGTCGTTGAGCGTAATCGTAAATACTCCGCCACCGCTGCAATTGCTGCTCCGGATTCTTAAGCCCAAACAGAACCTGTCCCCGCTGTTCCGTTGTGACCAATAACACATCGGGGCTTCCCACGTAAATCTCTCGGACATCGACCAGCCCTGCCATCGGGGACCGCTCGAAGGCCGTGATCACTTTCAAAGCCGCCAAGACCTGCAGGGCCTCCACTCGCCTTCCCGGTCGGAGATCTCCCGGGGACACTCCCGTGATCACCGGAAGCCACTCGTTTGTTGAAGCCGGAGTTGCCCGCTGGTAGCTGGGGATCTGCGGCATCACGAAACCCTCGTCATCGAGCGTGTAGGTGACCTGATCGGGCGATCCACCAAGACGGGGTTGAGCAAAGATGAACTGGGCGACCGGTTCCCGCTCGCTCACTCGAATGTGGATTGTGTGAGGAAGCACCCGCTCGACTTCCGCCTGCCGGATGACCGGGACATACTCGAGATCCCGCTTGATCCGCCCAAGATCGAGCGCGAAAAGATTGTCGTCCACCCTAGCTCCAGCCCAGCGTCGCAGCTGTTCCCCCGCAATCACGCCATCAGTCTCCACGTCGATGTCGCGAACCGCGAAAGTGGGGTTCTGATAAATCATCCGCTGCATCACCCATTCCCCGCCACGCCAGCAACCAAACAAAACCAGGAAAGCGATGGTGACACTGCCGAAGGCCACCCCTAGCCACCGGACGCGCAGGTCGCGGCGCTGCTCGGAGCTCAGCTTGACGTCTAGCACCTGACGGCGGGTATGCTGGCGATTGCGCCGGCGGCGTTTAAACCAACTCATGAGATTTCGTGATCGCGATTCTTTGAGTATGAGAAGAGAGACCCGCGCAGGTCAATACCGTGGACAATAGCAACGGAGCCCGAGTGACTAAGGCGAGGATCATCGTCGCGTGAGGGCGAGATCCAGCATCCGCTGGCACAACTGAGCGTAATCGAGCCCGGCAGCGGCGGCCGCTTTCGGAAGCAGACTCGTTTCAGTCATCCCAGGCAGGGTGTTTACTTCCAGAACCACCGGTTCCCCGCTCCCTCGCACCATCACATCCACACGACCATAGTCCCGGCCCTCAATGGATTGAAAAGCAGCGAGAGCGGCCGACTGAATCCCGGCCGTCACCGGTGGATCGAACGGGGCCGGACAAAGGTATTCCGTCGCACCCGTCGTGTACTTGTTTTGATAGTCATAGGCCCCTTTTTTCGGTCGCACTTCAACGATAGGAAGGGCCTTCCCCGCCAGAATCCCCACCGTCGTCTCACGGCCTAAAATCATCTCCTCCATCAGGACTTCGCGATCGTATCTTAGTGCCTCGGCGAGCGCGGCCGCCCATTCCGACCGCTGCTGGACGAACTGCAGCCCCACGCTCGATCCTTGGCGGACGGGCTTTAGCACGACCGGGGGTTCCCAGCCCACCGGCCAGGGTTGGTCCGCACGATCCAAAACAAAGAACCGCGCGGTCGGCACCTTATTTTCAATGCAGCGCCGCTTGGTGAGGACCTTGTCGAATGCAAGACGACTCGCCTCAACACCGCATCCGGTGTACGGCACGCCGAGGGTCTCCAACTCGGCCTGGACTTGCCCGTCCTCTCCATAGGTCCCGTGAAGTGCCAAAAATACGACTTCCGTCCCCTTCGGGAGTGTCCAACGACACGTTATGGGATCGAGTTCCTGAACGGCATGCCCGAGCGAGCGGAGGGAACGGGCAACAGCGGCCCCGCTCCGAAGCGAGACCTCTCGCTCGGCGGAAGGTCCACCCAGAAAGACGGTAACGTGTGAGGGCATGGTATTGAATCAGGGACGGTGTTCGACAGATCCAGCTCACCGACTTGTGGGATCGGCTCAATCCTCACCGATGATCTGAACCTCGGTTTCCAGCTCGATCCCACGAGCCTCATGGACTCGCTCACGGACCTTCCGGATCAGATTCAGAACGTCGGCCGCGCTGGCAGTCCCCTCGTTCACGATGAAGTTTCCGTGGACGTCAGAAACCGCTGCCCCTCCCACTCGGGTGCCCTTCAAACCCAGCTCATCGATTAGCTTTCCCGCAGGAACGGTCCCGGGGTTCTTAAAAATGCAACCCGCACTCGGCTGCGCCGGCTGGCTCTCCCAACGCTTGGCGCTGTAGGCATTCATGCGTGCGGTCACTTGCTCGACCGAATCGGCATGGGCACGCAGAACCACCGCAAGAGCGATATCTGTCTTCAAAAGAGGGCAGCTGCGGTATTCGGTCGGGACCTCGCTGGCAAGACGTTCCTGAACATGACCGGAACGATCCATGGAGCGAAGAGATACCACAACGCTGAACATCCAAGCACCCATGGCCCCGGCATTCATTCGAAGCGCGCCACCGATACTCCCGGGAATCCCCTCCAGAAACTCCAATCCCGCGAGTCCCGCTCGACGCGACCCGACCGCCACGGTCTTCAGACGGGCACCTGCCCCGCAGCGAACCAGTTCTCCATCGATCACCACCTGACTAAAAGCGGGATGACAGAGACAGATCACTACTCCGCGGATACCTCCATCGCGGATCAACAAGTTTGAGCCGCGACCGAGCATGGTCAGCGTCAGCTGGCGCGATGCCGCGAACCGGAGCAGCGCACTCAGGTCTGCCTCGCCACCCGGTTCCACGTACAAATCCGCTTTGCCACCAACCCGAAGCGTGGTGCGCTTTGCCAGAGGTTGATCGTGTTGCACCACCGCGTCGAGGGAGAGCGCGTCGATCAGTGCTTTCGCTAAGTCTTCGTGATTGGCCACAGGAGAAAATATGCCGGACATCGCAGACCGGGCGAGAGTATCAAAGCACGGCAGACTCGGGGCGGCAAATGCGATCGGCGATCCTTCGCGCAGCATCAGCAGCGTGCCAAACAACCAGCTCTTTCGAGATCTGTTCCAATCGAGCCGAGTCCCGCACCAATGCGATCACACAGCCTGCCAACTCACCATCCAACGCCTGCTTCTGAGACATCCAAACTGCAGCACCAGTGGCGGCCACTGCACGGGCGTTCGCAGTTTGATGATCGTCCGCAGCCGTCGGATACGGAATCAGAATCGCGGGCAACCGAACTGCCGCAAACTCCGCGAGCGAGGAGGCTCCCGCTCGACTGATTGCAAGACTAGAGGCTCCCAGCCCCAGCTCCATCTCCGATAGGAAGGGCCGCACCACGGCAGCGATCTGAAGAGCGCGATAGCCCTCCTCCACCCGCGCGAGATCAGCCGAGCCGGTGAGGTGTAGATACTGAACCTCGGGCGCTTCGCGCACCAAGGTCGGGAGCGCGGACAGCAAGGCGTCATTCACCCCTTGAGCGCCCTGGCTCCCCCCGACCACGAGCAGAACCGGACGGAGCGGGTCGAGACCGAGGGCAACCCGAGAGGGAGCAGGCGACAGTGGCCGAACTAGCTCGGCGCGCACCGGAGTTCCGGTCACGGAAACCTTGGCGCTCCGCAACCGCGAACTCGCTTCGGAAAATCCTATGAAGGCTTCGTTGACCAGGAGCGAGAGCCATCGATTCGCTCGGCCCGGAATCGCATTGGAATCGTGAAGAAACAGGGTGGCTCCGATGGAACGTCCAGCCAGCACCGGGGCCACGCTTGTGAATCCACCCATCGCAAGAACCGCTTGGGGCCGCCTCGCCGCAAAAGCCCGCCGACAGACCCCGTACGATCTCCAAACTCCCTGGAGGAATGCCAACCGATTCTGTCGTCCCAAACCGATGGCAGGCAGCTTCAGGATTTCGAATCGATTTTCCCCGCGCAGCGCAAGCTGATCGACCTCTTTTTCAGAGACAATCAGCGTCACCGAGGTGCCGCGCGAATGGAGTTCCGCCGCCACCGCGATTCCCGGGAACAAATGGCCTCCCGTGCCACCGCAGGCGATCGCCACCCGGGAAGGAGCCATGGGTTTTGCAAACAAGGACACAGGCGAGACCCGTTTAAAAAGCACTATGCGGTGGCCTCAGCAAAGGGGTTGGCGTCACTTCCAAACGGGGAACTTCGACGCGATGAGAATCGCGAGTGGCGAGCCACACTAAGTAGGAGACCGACTGCTGCCGACATCGCGAGCAGATTGGAGCCTCCATAGCTAAGGAAAGGCAGGGCTAGGCCCTTGTTCGGCAAAGTCCCCGTGACCACTCCGATATTGATGAAGGCCTGGATACCCAGAAGAAAGGTGATTCCGGTGGCAAGCAGCATTCCGAATGCATCGCGGGCATTCCAGGCGATCATCGCTCCGCAGAGAACGATAGCGATGAATGCCGCCAGCACCGACAAGGTGGCCACCAGCCCCATTTCCTCTCCGATGACGGAGTAGATGAAGTCGGTTTGTTGTTCCGGGACAAATCCGAGTTTGGTACGCCCCTCTCCCAAACCGACACCGCCGACGCCGCCCGAGCCCAGTGCGATCATCGCTCGATAGGCCTGGTAACCCTTGGTGTCTTTGTACAGCTCGGGATGCAGCCACGCCATCACGCGAGTGGAGCGCACGCTGTTGTGAGTCACACCAAACACAAGCAATCCGCAGCCCAAGAACACGGCGGGCCAAAAGAAGATAGGACGAAGCCCTGCTACCATCAGCATCACACCGCTCACGCCGGCGAGCAGCACGGTGGTGCCCCAATCCGGCTCGGGAAAAATCAGACCGATCATGCCGATCACGATCATGCCTGGAAAAACCGCACCGCGGACGAACTGGCGCATCTTCGATTGATTGAGTTCGCAGTAGCGGGCCAGCGCGATGATGAGCGCCAGCTTGGCGAACTCGGACGGTTGAACGGAAAATCCGAATTTGCTGATCCAGCGACGAGCCCCGTTGATTTCGTGCGAGTATCCCGGGACGAATACCAAGATCAGCGTGATCGCGGTGAAGGCATAGATGACCCAGGTGACTTTGCGAAGCCATTGATAATCCGGCCCCGCCATCAGCGGACAAATCACCAAGGCGAGCCCGAGGTAGAAAGCATGGCTATGAAGATACTTCGCATACTTGGCGCTCTCCATGCCGATACAGGCGCTGGTGATCATCACCAGACCCAGCGCGGCGAGTGCCGCGACACAGAACACTAAAAGAGTGGTGGCAATTCTCATGGACGGAAATGGGGTTCAAGGACCGAGACGGGTTTAATCTAAACCGAAGAACGGAGCCGCCCTAGACGCTTAGGACCCGGCGCGGGCCCTAAGGATCGCGGCGAGGCGCGTCTCTCCACACAATGCAAACGCCGCCGAGCCCGGAGGCTCGGCGGCGAGAAAACACATCAACTCGAAACCGACTCAGATCACGGATTGCGACCTGGAGGCGGCAGCGAGATCGGAGAAGCGTCCGGAGGCGGAGGGCTGCCCGCAGGGGGGAAGCCGGACGCGGGATTTGGGGACGGAGCTGGCTCTGCCGGAGTTGCGGGGTGCTTGCCAGGGATCTTCAGCTTTTTGCCCACGGTGATCTTGTCCAGTTTTAGGCCATTCGCCGCTTTCAGCGCCTTTACCGTGATGCCGTGGCTCTTGGCCAACTTGGCGAGCGTATCCCCGGATTTCACGACATGCACAGACCCTCCAGAGGACGCACCTGCATCGGTCGCACTCGAAACGATCCCGCCGTCCGAATGAGGCGCGAGGCTGGAAACGCTCTTGGAAGGGATGATCAACTTCTGACCAATCTTGAGTTTGGCAGGATCGACGCCAGGGTTTGCTGCGGCAACCGCCTTCCAACCCATGCCGTATTTCTTGGCGATCACCGCCAATGTCTCACCCTTCATCACCGTGTGCTCGGTGCTGGGGGTGGAGGTCACCACGGGCTCGGGCATCGGTGGAGCCGCCGGGTTCGGCACCGAGGTCAGTGTCGTGGGGAGAGGGGCCAGAGCGCCTGGCGCGGGAGCGCCTCCATAATTGGCCGGTGCCACCCCGTTCGGAACACCCGGCGGCGGTAGAGGAGCAAAAGCCCCGGCCACGGCGTTACTCACATCGCGAGTCAGGCCACTTGGAATCGCGTTGCTGCCGGAATCCGCACCAAAAGTAGGTGCAGCCCCGGCATCGACCACTGGCTTGGCTGGCTCGGCGTCATTCTTGCACCCTTGCAGCAGAAGAAGCCCAAGAACGCCAACATGGGCGAACAGGATTAGGAAAAAGGCGGTGGGGAGGGAGCGGCGCCTCGGCGCCGGTGTGGTGCCCTGGGGCACGAGTGGACTCGGAGTGTTCATTTGCAGGTGATCGTCGTTTGCGCGTTAGCGTGTCAATATATTGAGGAATTCACTAATTCGGGTCGCCCCAGGGTTCTGCCTCAACAAGCACCCCAAAGCGAAAAATCATCGTCCCATTAAGTCTATCGGCATCCAATCGGTTTCTGAAGCGACTCAGCCCCTGAACCCGAATCCGCCCGGCTGAGCTCTGCCACAGCCTCCCGAAACACGTCTCCCCTTTGCTGGTAGTTCTGAAACTGGTCAAAGCTAGAACAAGCAGGAGAAAGCAGTACGACGTCACCCGGCACGGCCTGCCGAGCAGCTTCGCGCGTTGCTTCTAACAACGACCCGGAGAGGCTGCAAGGAGTAAAAAGACTCCAAGCTGAACGGAGACGTTCTCGGGTCTCCCCGATCAGGAAAACTCCCTTCACCCTCTCGGAGAGCAGAGGCCCAGCATCGTGATACTCCAATCCCTTGTCCTTGCCACCTGAGATCAGCCACAAGTTCGGCTTCCCACCGGAGGCTGTCGGTACCGATCTCAGCGCAGCCTGGAGTGAGTGCAGGGTAGTGGACTTGGAATCGTTGAT
>JAYTTC010000205.1:0-7923 GCA_043745255.1 Verrucomicrobiales bacterium | reverse complement strand
ATGGTGGCATCCATGTGTCCAACGACGATTTGGTGGGGCGTCGAGTTGGATCTCAATGTGGTCAACAGGCGTGGGCGCTCTCTCGACGATACTTTGATGGTTCCATTCTAAGCCCGTCCTTCACCGCCGCGATGATTCCAAAAACTGCATCTGTCTGCGAACTGCAATTTCGGACCGTGCGTGGATTCACCTACCGGATCGAGTCAGCCACCACCCCGATGGGCGACTACACCGAGTGGCTGCCAGAGGTGCGAGCAGAGAACACCATTCTGCGACTCGAAACTCCGATCACCGATGCCAGTCGCTTCTTCCGGGCACTGCGCATGCCGTGAAATGAACTCGAGTCACTTCAACGCCGCTTCTGAAGCACAAACCGCCTGACGGGGCTTGGAAATTCTATGCGTTTGAACCTCGGTTCGAAAAAACTCGGGTGTTCAGGGTGATGCCCAGTGACTGCGCATGGGACCGAATCCGATCAACATTCTCAGCTCGGATGTTTATCGGTTCATGGAAGATCGTAAACGGCCTCAGTTCCGCCACTGCCTGGAGTGTTTTCCTGAGGTGGGAAATTTTTCACACTGGACGGGAACATTGTCACGGAACCACCCGGACTCGATAGAAGCGGTTGCTCGAGGTCAACGCATCGATGACGCAAGCCTGGTTGCTGGAAGTGATGATCTCTCCGGGAACGGCGTCCCAGTTTGTCTGACCGGGATCCGGCGTGTATTCCAGGCGGTAAATCTTGTTCGGTGCGGTGATCCAGCAAAGCGTCACGTTGGAACGGGTGAGCAGCGCCGGAAGAAGCACCAGCTCGGGAGCGGTAATCCCGCTGACGCGAATGGTTACCGCGCTCGCAGCGTTGCTCAACTGCATGCTGACCGAGTTCGACGGATAAAAGAAATTTACGAACGTGCCGTTGTGCGTGCCGGAAACGACCGTGAATGAGTCGTTGAGCGCAGGAGAAAATCCGTTCGTCAAATCCACACTGAGCGCGCCGTTCAACGTGACCGCCCCCGCGACTTGAAGTTGTCCGTAGCTTGCGCCTGCGGTCGTGCCGCCGAGAGCGACATTGAGCAATGCTCCGCTGCTCGAAACGTAGCCGCCAATCGCCGACAGGATGCCACTACGGATGTCCACCGTGCCGTAGTTGTTGAAGGGTATGGAGAGGAGGATCGTAGTCCCGGTGTTGGCGGATTTGCGGAAGGATCCAGCGTTGTCAAAACGGGGACCGCCGCCGACAGAAGCGAGTATGGCGGCGTTCTGGACAAGGAACAACGCCCCCGAGCGGTTGGTGATAATGCCGCCAAGCAAACCGATGTTCCCGGCACCGGTCCAGAGCACCGTCCCGCCATTTTCCAACGTGCGGGTGGTGAGCAAGACGCTACTCGGATTGGCAATGGTGAGCAAAGCCGTTGCCGCGATGATTGTCCGGCCGCTGCCGCCCATTGACCCGCTCGGCCAATTCATAGCGTTGGCGACTGTGACCGTGCTGGTCCCGTCCAGCGCGCCGTTGATCAGATCCAGGTTTTCCACCATGACGTTCGCGTTGGCGGTGACCCTCCCGCCGTTAATCTTGTAAAGCCCGGCACCGTTGAGTTGTGCGCCGGTGTTCAACGTGAAGGTGCCACTGGTCCATTCGGCCAAGGCGGTGGCCGGTGCGGTGAACGAACCATTGGCCGACTCGCCGCCCGCCAGCCGGTTTGTGGCTCCCGCTGAAAGATTGACCGCGCCATTGTTGGTAAAGCTGCCATTGCAAAGCAGCGTGCCGGTTTGGATTTCCACCGTGCCCGAGTTGTTGAAACCGACGCCGCTGGCGATGGTCGTGGTTCCAGCGTTGGCGGATTTGCGGAACGTGCCGGCGTTGTCAATGCGGCACGCTCCAGAAACAAAATTGATTACTGCGGCGTTCTGGACAAGGAACAACGCCCCCGCGCGGTTGGTGATAATGCCGCTAAGCAAACCGATGTTCCCGGCACCGGTCCAGAGGGCCGTCCCGCCATTTTCCAACGTCCGTGCGCTGAGAAGGACCGCGCTCGGATTGGCGATGGTGAGCGTGGCACCTGGCGAGATGATCGTCCGCCCGCTGCCACCCATTGTCCCCGCCGTCCAGTTCATCGCGTTGTTGATCGTCACCGTGCCCGTGCCGTCAAGGGTGCCGTTGATTAGGTCCATGTTCTCCACGGCGGTATTCGCGTTGGCGGTGACCGTGCCTGGGCTGATCCGGTAAAGCCCGGCGCCGTTGAGTTGAGCGCCCGCGTTCAGCGTGAATATGCCGCCAGTCCATTCCACCATCGCGGTGGCGGGTGCGGTGAACGTGCCGCTGGCCGAGCCGCCCGCCAACAGACGGTTCGTGGTGCCAGGCGAGAGAATGACCGCGCCGTTGTTGGTGAAGCCGCCATTGCAGAGCAGCGTGTCAGCTTCAATCTCGACCGTGCCGGAGTTATTTAAATTCAGACCCCTCTCAATCGTGACAGGCCCGGTGCCGGCGACCTTGCGGAATACGCCGGCGTTGTCAATCCGTCCGGCCGCGATGCCGCCCCCGAGTGAGGCGGCTGACAAGTTCTCGGCGCGAAACACCGCACCCGCGCGGTTGGTGATGACCGCACCGCCAGTCACACTGAAGAATCCACCACCGCCCCACAGAATCGTCCCGCCGTTCTCCAGCGTGCGGGTGTTCAGTGAAACCCCGGCCGGGAGATTGAGGATGGAGTTTGTCTCCAGGATCGTCCGTCCGCTGCCGCTCATGGTTCCCGCCGTCCAGAGAAGATTGTCGCGGACGGTCAGTGTTCCGTTGCCGGTCAGCGTCGGGCCGGATCCCCCCAAAGTGACGTCGGCACAATCGGCGTCCGTGTTCAACGTGACTGTGACACTGCTGTTGATGTTGGCGATGTCATTCAAGCCAGGCGCGAGATTGGGCGTCCAGTTCGTGGCCGTCTCCCAATCGCCGCTGGCCAGGTTCGTCCAGGTGAAAACAATGGGAGTGAAGCGCGCGTACACGGTTTTGTCGTTTGTCATCACCAAGGACACAGGGTTGTCCCGTGAAACAACGTCCCCCAACCAGGCATGAAAGAGTTCGTTGGAAGAGGCGGTTACCGTGAGCGTGACCAGCTCGCCTTTGTTGTAGCTGGGTTGGTCAGGAAACTTAACCACGCTACCGCCTTCGCGCACGATCACGAGGCGGAAAAGGGCGGAGTTTGGATCGGTCGGGTCCGTGCCGTCGAGAAACTCGCGAAGATTTGAAAGTCCGTCGTGGTCAAAATCGGTGGTCGCGTTTTGATTCAGGTTGCCGAAATGCGTCAACTCCCACGAATCACCCAGGCCATCGCCGTCGTTATCAATCCAGAGCATCGCTGGCGCGCTGGTGATGCTGCCGGAGGGATTGGTGAGTACGACTTGGTACGGACCTTCGTTGTTCGCGGTCACATTTTCGAGCAACAGGGAAACCCCGTTCTCACCGCTGATGTTGGTGCTATTGAACCGCCATTGGTAGGTGAGGGAACGCGGATCGGCCACCACGACGGAGAACGCCGCCGATTCATTGGTCGCGACGATCTGGTTCTGCGGCTGGCCGGTGATTTGCGGCGGGAAGAGGGTGTCGGCCATCTGCACGGTGAGATTTCCATTGGGGTCGAAAAGGAATTGGGAGTTCTGGGCGTGGCCGAAGGTGGCGAGAAGCGAAACGAGCATCGCCAGGTTTAGAGCCCAATCGCGCACCCGGTAGTGTTTCGGACTAAAATGGAGGGGAGGAGATGTCATTCTCAAGACCGCTTCACGGAGGGTTTTCTGGCAATCCAAAAAGCACTTTGATAGCCCCAAACCTGTTGAGGATGTCGAACATTTCCTGCGCACGCGCTTCGAGATCCACATAGAATTGGGGACGCATGTTCAGCATTGCATCCCGCCAAGCCCATGCCCACTCCTGGTTTTCTGCCGCTTCAATCTCCAACTCGGTCATCCCAGATTCGACGATTGACTCCGCCGCAGTGGCGAAGCGATCAACGACTCGGGGAAGCGCGACTTCCAACCCCGGAGCCAATTCGGCTTCAATGGTGGGGGCGAGTGCGGCTGGAACAGTATCGGCACAACGCACAGCTAAATTCTCGAGCGCAGGAGCGGTCGCTTCAAAAGCCTCGCCCCCGTTCTCCACTATCTTCTCCGTTGCAGCAATCCCTGCGGCCTGGCAGACCTTCAAATTGGCGGGAGAGGTGAAGCATTTGCAGATGGTCGATCCGGTACATAATCCTTGAGAATCAAGGCGGTTGATCGGTTCGTTGCCAACATAAGCATACAGGTTCGGGCCTTGTCTCGTTTCCGCTTTTCTGAGCGGATCACGAGAGAGCCAGCGCCCCAATTCGGAGTCGTAGGCCCGGAAGTGGGTGAGCGACAGATTGGACTCAGCGGACCAGAACATGCCGGCGAACCCGAAATCCGCCTCCATGTCGCCGCTCAACCGGGTTCGGCGGCCATAGGGATCATAGTCATAGCGTGCCCGCACGTTGCCACTGCCATCCGTCAGTTCACGGATGGAGCCAAGATGGTCGCGCGTGTAGAAATAATTTCCGGCACTCGGGCCGCTCTCCACCTTCATCCCCTGCGGGAAGAACCGTTTGGTCAGCACGCCAGCGGCATCACGTTCTTCGCAAATCTGGCCGCCGCACCACACAAACCGCCGGTGCGAAACTTCGGAACCGTTCACCAGTTGTCGAATCCCAACCCTCCGGCTTGCCCCGTCGTAGGTGAACTCGGTTCGCTGGTTTCCGGCGTTGACGGCCACGAGGCGGTTCAGGGCGTCCCATTCATTGGTGCGGGTGGCTCCGGGTGCGGTCGTGGTCCTGATCTCGTTCAGACCGTTATAGGTGGCGGTGTAATTCGACGCGCCGACCTGCTCGGTCAGACGATTGCCGGCGGGGTCGTAGGAGTAGGCAAACGAGTTGACGAGATTTCCGGCGTTGGTGACGGTGGCCGAGAGCAGTTGATTCACGGTGTCGTAGCCGAAAGAGTGGAGCGACGGGGGCGTCGCTCCCACTTGCTGCGACCAAGTCGCGATGCGACCCTTGGGAACATCACGGCCATAAAGGAACTCGGAAACCGGCGTCACCCCGGCTGTGTGCGTGATCCGCTGGAGCGTGAGGTCTTGAAGAGTGTTGCCGTAGCTGCGCTCCGTGGTCTGGCCGTTGGGAAATGATTTGGAGACGAGTCGGCCCGAGCTTCCGTCGTAGGCGTAAACAAAAGCACCCAGCGCATTGGTGACGCCAACCAGGCGACCGGCGGCATCGAAGGTCATTGCGGAATCCACGTCGTTGATGGCGCGATGAACCGGTCGGCCCAGTTCATCATAGCCGTAGGTGATCGTGTCGTCGGGCAGCGGGCCATCCACGCCTGCCAGCAAGCCGGCACCCAAAGTTGGCGTGCCAGTGACAGGGTTATACGAATACCTCGTGGTTCCGGTTCCACCGGTCATAGAGATGACCCGTTCATAATCGGGGTCGTATGTGAAGCTGACGCCTGGGGTCGGGATGACCGCGCTGCCATACCCGATAGATTTGAGCGAGTCATCGCGATTGTAAGCGAACTGGGTGACCTGCTGTCTTTCATCAATCGCCAGACGCAGGCGGCTGGTGGTGTTCTCATACTGGTACGTGGCTTGGGAGCCGTCCGCGTAACGCTTGGCGGTGGGTCGCCCCTGCGCGTCGGTGAGCCACGTAGTGGTTCGGCCCATCGGGTCGGTCAGGCTCTTGATCTGTCCACAGCGGCACCAGTCAAAGCGCGTGACCCGACCCAACGGGTCGGTTCGTTTTTTCATCTGGCGCATGTTGTCATACTCGAAGAACGTCTGCCGCCCAGCCCGGTCCCGGAAGATCGCCACATCCAGTCGGTCGTAGGTGAACTGCTCGAACGTGGAATCGGGATGGGTGATTTTGGTGACCCGATCCATGACGTCGTAATCGAACGTCAGCGTGTAGCCGCTCACACCCGTAGTGGTCCGAACCCGGCCAAACACATCGTAGGTAGCCGTGACCGTGTCGCTGGTACCCGGCAGCCGCCCGTCCATGGCGATGAGATAGCCGTCGGTATCGTAGGTGTAAGTGACGGTCTCGCTTTTGGGATTGGTGGCGGTCAGCGGTTGGCCGCGAGTATTGTAGGTGAAGGTGTTGGTCTGGCCGGCGGCGTCAACCGTGGTGAGCGGCAGGTGCTGCGCATTGTAGGTTGCTCGGAACAGCAACTCGTTGTTCACCGCGCGGGTCTGGCGCACTTCCAGCAGGTCAATTCCGTTGGTTGCATACACGAAACTAAATGTGCGGCCCAAGGGATCCACCGAATTGGTCAGGTGGCCAAATTGATTGTAAGCCTGGGTTTGAAGCTGAGTTTGACCATCATCCAGCACGCGTCCGATGTGAGCAGGCCGGTCGCTGTCGCCGACAACGGCGAAACCTCCGGGTGCGTAATCGTACCAGACCCGGCCCTCCAACGCCTCCTTGGTGCTCTCCAGAATTCCCGACGTCGCGGCCAGGTCGGCAGTGTGCAACCAGTGGAAGATTTTCGCCTGGGTGTGGGTGCCCCCGCTGCTCGCGTTTGCAGTCCGGCTCCAGTAATACGTGTTGCGGGCATAAAGGTATTCGTTGAATGTTGTCATGCCCACCGGGAGGGAAGCGGGCGGATCGGAATCACGAATAGTGTTGGTCGCCTGGGTGTAAAGCACGAGATCCGAACTCCCGTCTGGATAAAAGGTCGCCGCGCTACGAGTTACGTTCGTGGCCGTCGGGCCAGCTAATGAGAAGAACGTGGTACCGTAAGGAGTGGTCACCTTTTGGATGATGTCGCTGACCAGGAAAACGAGCGCGTTGGTTGGTTCGCACGAATGGTTCGTTAGAGCGAAGCCCACGTGAGCATAATCGAACTGCGACTGCAGGCCGAGGACGTCCGTGGTTTTGACGAGGAAGTCCATGTTGATATAGTTTGGAAAGTTTGTGCAGCTAGAGTTGGCCGTCGGCAAGGGAACCGACAGAGAGGCATACTCAAAGGTGGCGAACCGTCCAAACGGATCGGTGACTTTAGTGATCAAGTCCGGATTCGTCGGATGTTCGTAGAATATCGTCGTGACCTGGCCGATGGCATCCGTGAGGGCGACCAGGTGGCCGTTCGAGTCGTAAGTGAGCGAGACGGCGTTTCCGGCGGGGTCAATCACTTGCGCGAGGAGAAGGCCCAAAGCGCCACTGGACGGGCCAAAGACTTTCTTCGAGCCGTCGGGCCAGACCATTTCGTAAGTCTTCGGACTGAGGCGATGGAGGAGAGTCTGATCGTACTGGTTGGGGGCATAGGTCTGCGTGGCAGGGTTGAAACCGGTGAACGTGCGCGCGCCTCCACCTCCGACGATATAGGTAGCATTGGCCGAACCAGTCTCAAGCGACTCCTTCCAATCGTGGGTCCACTTCGGACCGAGCAGACTGAAAACGGCGCTGGCCGGCTGGAGGTAATCCCGCTGATTGTACCGAACCGTGAATCGGACAGGCGGTCCAATGGGCGGCGTGTAACCCACGGGTGTATCCCGGATCTGCAAATTGGCGAGCATGAGATGCACGCTGGAAACGGCCATGCCGTTGGCCGGGCAGGTTCCACCTGTTTGATGATTATTCATCGCATACTGGTTAGGGTCGCTGATGCCCGTGGTGCCTTTGCCCCAGACGGACTCGCCTTCTTTGATGTCAACGCCGCGCCACCCGGGCGGCAGGTCGCCCGGCGGGATCAAAAAATAGCCGCTGGCTTCCGACTCCAACGTCTCCTTCGTCGCCCAAACCGTGGTGACAAACGTTGGGTCTTCCACCAGATACCGATCACCGTCCCGCCGCACGATGGCCGCATAGTGGCCGACTTTCCAATGGATGACGGAGGGAACGATGAAATCACCCCTCTCTCCCGTAGCGG
>JAYTTC010000204.1:0-2166 GCA_043745255.1 Verrucomicrobiales bacterium | reverse complement strand
GCTGCATCATGATGCGCGTCTGCCATCTGAATACCTGTCCGGTGGGGGTCGCGACCCAGGATCCGGAGCTCCGCAAGAAGTTTGCGGGTGACCCGCAGCATGCCGTGAATTTCATGAAATTCATCGCAGCGGAAGTTCGCGAGATCATGGCGCAGCTCGGGTTCCGAAAGCTCACCGACATGGTGGGACGGACCGATATGCTGGAGGCCCGCAAGGCGGTGGAGCATTGGAAAGCCAAGGGCCTTGATTTCTCAAACATCCTCTTCCGTCCTCCGGTCGGACCCGACATTGGTCGGTTCTGCCAGATTGAACAGGACCACGGTCTCGACAAGTCACTCGACCTCACTCTGCTGCTCGACCTCTGCAAGCCGGCACTGGAGCGAGGTGAGAAGGTGATCGCCAACGTGCCAATCCGGAATGTGAACCGCGTCGCGGGCACGATTGTCGGAAACGAATTGACCCGCAAATACGGTGCGACCGGGCTGCCGGAGGACACCATCACCTTGAACTTTAAAGGCTCTGCCGGTCAGAGCTTCGGTGCCTTCATTCCGAAGGGGATGACGCTTTCTCTCGAAGGCGACGCGAATGACTACTTCGGCAAAGGTCTCAGTGGCGGCAAACTGATCCTCTATCCCCATGCCAGCAGCACCTTCGCCGCAGATGAGAACATCATCCTAGGCAACGTGGCGCTCTATGGTGCCACCAGCGGCGAGGCCTACATCCGCGGCATGGGCGGAGAACGCTTCTGCGTGCGGAACAGCGGTGCGACGGTGGTGGTGGAGTCGGTGGGAGACCACGGTTGTGAATACATGACGGGCGGTTGCTTGGTGGTCCTGGGCTCCAGCGGACGGAACTTCGCGGCGGGGATGTCCGGCGGGGTTGCCTACATTCTCGACGAAAAAGGGGACTTCGCCACCCGATGCAATATGCAGATGGTTGGATTGGAGAAGCTGGAGGACCCCGAGGAAATCGCCGAGGTGCGGCGAATGATCGATTGCCATGCCAAGTACACCAAGAGCCAGAAGGCCTTCAAGATACTGGCGCTCTGGGAGGATTTCGTGCCCAAGTTCGTCAAGGTGATGCCCAAGGATTACAAGCGAGTCCTGTCGGCTCTGAAACGAGTCACGGCCGCCGGACTTACTGGTGAGCAGGCCATCATGGCCGCATTCGAGGAAAACTCGCGCGATCTCGCCCGCATGGGAGGCAGCTGATCGAACGGGAGCAGGCGCGAACGACTTTTGAACCATTTTTGAACGACTGAACTCTGACTCATGGGCAAACCGACAGGCTTTATTGACTATCTCCGCGAACTGCCGCTGGACAGACCGGCGCTGAAGCGGATTCAGGACTGGAACGAGTTTCACCTCCACATGGAGGAGGGCAAACTCCGCGAGCAGGCCGCGCGCTGCATGGATTGCGGGGTGCCATTCTGCCATTCCGGCTCGTTGATCAGCGGCATGGCTGCTGGCTGTCCGATCAATAATCTCATTCCTGAGTGGAACGATTTAGTGTATCGCGGGCTTTGGAAGGAGGCGTTGGATCGTCTGCACAAGACCAACAATTTTCCGGAGTTCACCGGACGCGTCTGCCCCGCCCCCTGCGAAGGGTCGTGCGTGCTGGGCATCAGCGCCCCGCCGGTCACCATCAAGAACATCGAGTGCACCCTTGTTGACAAGGGATGGGAACAAGGATGGATTGTTTCCGAGCCGCCCTTGAAGCGGAGCGGAAAGAAAGTGGCCGTGGTTGGGTCGGGGCCTGCCGGTCTCAGTGCGGCGGCTCAGTTAAATACCGTGGGCCATAGCGTCACTGTGTTTGAGAGAGCGGACCGTCCAGGAGGATTGCTCATGTATGGCATCCCGAATATGAAGCTGGATAAGAAGGAGGTCGTGCTTCGAAGAATCCAGTTGATGGAGAAGGATGGAATCATTTTCCAGTGCAACACCGAGATCGGAAAGAACTTTGCTGCGGAGAAGTTGCTCGCTGAGTTCGATGCGATCGTGTTGAGCACCGGCGCTACCAAGCCTCGCGATTTGCCGATCGAAGGTCGCAATCTCAAGGGAATTCACTTCGCGATGGACTTCCTTACTGCGAACACCAAGTCGGTAATTTCTGGAGCTCACCAAGAAGGCTTCATCAGCGCCGAGGGAAAGAACGTCATTGTGATCG
>JAYTTC010000203.1:0-2167 GCA_043745255.1 Verrucomicrobiales bacterium | reverse complement strand
GTGATCTCCTTCCTCATCTTCCTGATCGAGCTCTCTCCGCTGCTCGATCGACTGGTGGCCATGCTTCCGGACGAGGCGCTTCGGCAAGAGACCCGGTTCTTCACCCGGGTGAGTCGCTTGCTTCTCTCTCCGGTGCTTGCCATCACTCTGTTCTACTTCACTTTGCTTCGCGTCGAGCCGTCGTTTCCCTTTATCACTCCGTGGCTCTCGTTCATGGCAGAGAGCGGATTTTGGCTGGTCCTGTTCCTGGTGCTGGTCCCGATCGCCACGCTCATGGCGCTGATCTGGAAGATCAAGGAGTTGATCTTCCACAGCGTATTTGGGCGATGACCTAAGCCCGCGCGATTTCTTCGCGAAGCCTGCCCAGCCACTTCGGCACACCCGTCCATGGGTTCTCCGAGTGTTCGTACTCCAGGGTCACATACCCTTGATAGTTCGCCTTGCGAAGAATCCCGAGCAGTTCATGAACGTTGGCCTCCTCGGTCGGCTTGCCTTTCGGGGAAATATCCGTTTTGAACTGCACATTCACGGCATAGGGAGCGCACAGGGCAAGGTCCGCTTGAGGATTTTCAGTGCGGAAGTTTCCCGTATCGAGGTTGATCCCCACCCACGGGCTGTTGATCGCCTTGATGATATTCAAGAGACCGCTGGCCTCGGCGACGATGCCTCCGTGGTTTTCAATTCCCAGGAAGACCCCTTTTTCCCCGGCGTATGCGGCGACCTCTTCAGTCGTTTCGATGCAGTTTTTCCGCGCGTCTTCCATCGAAACTCCCTTGGGCACCTCGCCGGCGAAGATCCGAATGTGCGGCGCTCCGAGGAGTGCCGCGTGATCTATCCAACGCCGCGCGGCGGCGATCTCGGTGTTTCGCCGCTCGCCTTTGGGGTGGGTAAACACATTGCCGATGGCGCTCCCGCTGATCTCCACGCCCCGAAGAAATGCGTGGCGCTTCAATCGAAGCAGATAAGCGTCGTCGAGTTGGGCGGGGAAATAGTAGCTGGTCAACTCCGCACCGTCGCAGCCGTGCTCCGCGCAGTAATCGATGAATTCAAACATGTCGATCGGTTTACCCGACGGCGACGCGAGGCCTCCGTTTTTTTCACCGTGCTCAAAATACAGACGGAAGGAGTAGGCCGCCAAACCGAGCTTGAGCCGCGGCGTCGAGGAGTGCTTGAACGGCTCCGCCGCGCGTGCCCTGAAAGGGGCAGGGAAAAGTGCCCCTGTGGCGGCGCTTAGGACCAGCGATGTCTTGAAAAACGATCGGCGTGAAAGTCGGTGTTTCATGTGGGTGGAGCAACACTAACGGTTCGCGGCTTTCGGGGAATCAGAAAATTGGGCCTTTGGCCCGCGGAAATTCTCACTTTGAACTCCGGCGTCTCGATTTGCGGCCGAGAACCGTCCGCATTCCCTGTCTGTCAATCTACAATCGCAAATCCAAAATCTAAAATGAGAACGGCTGCCCCTCCCCCCTCACTCGACTTTGACCCGATAAAACCGCCCCACTGGATTTGGACTGGGATCCGACACCTTGATGTCACTTCCCGTTCCTTTTAGAAGACTCGCCGCCGGGAGAGGACTCCAGACCAGGTTGGTGATGCGATCTTTGAACTCCACGCTATAGATCAACCGGCTAACGCTCGGGAATCTCAGATCGGTGTGGCTGGAATTAAACACCAGACCCGTGAGGCTCGGGCGGACGAGAACGCGCAGCTCTGCCGGAGCGCTGGTGATGGATCCGGATTGATTGGTCACGCGCACCGAGTAGAAACCCATGTTCGCCACGCCGACGCTCGCGAGACTGAGGGTGGAGTGGGTAGCTCCTGGAACAATGGAGTTCGTTCCAAAAAACCATTGATAGCCCAATGGGGGCGTTCCAGCCGCATTGACGCTAAATTCGGCGCTGCTTCCGATCAGCGCGGAGAGCCCCTGCGGCTGGGAGAGAATCACCGGCATAAGGCTGGTCACAACGGTCAAAGTTGCCGCGCTGCTCAGCACTGATCCACCCGGATTGGTGACCCGAACGGAATAGGTGCCTGCATCGGAAGTCCGAACCGCCGTCAGGTGCAGGGTCGCATTGGTTTGGCTGGAGAGCGGCGTGGTGTTGAAGAGCCATTGATAGATCAGCGGCCCGGTTCCGCTGGCCTCCACGGCGAAATCGATCCCGCCTCC
>JAYTTC010000202.1:0-7934 GCA_043745255.1 Verrucomicrobiales bacterium | reverse complement strand
GGACATCGCGGCCGCTGAAGTGGGCGGCGCGCTCACGCAGCGACCCATTCAGGCTTTCTCCAAGGATCCAGATCTCACCCACTTTTAATTGCACCCGTGTCCAATCGTGGGGTTTCCTGTGGTCCGGGGCCCACGAACGATCCCAGGCCGGGAGACTGGACAATACGCATCCACTCGTTAGACATTTCCTCCACGTGTCGGCGGAGCTTACACCTTGGATCGAATCTCTCGGCGTGCTTGCGCTCGCCCTGAGCGGGGTTCCGCTCGGGAGGGGGCTCTCAAGAATTCCTAAGATCGGCCTGGTTCTCGGCTACGCCCTGCCTCTGGTCCTGATTGTTTGCATCGGACTGGGACGCCGCCTGCCCCAGTTTGAATTCATTGCTCCCATCTCCTGGCTGCTCGCCGGTCGCACCGAGTTCGCACTGGGCGGATGGATCGCCGCAGTGATTCTCTCCACCCTGGTGTGGAGGCTCCCCACTGCACGCGAGCGGTCGGCGGTCCTCGGCTTCCTTCTGATCTTCATCCTGCTTGCGTCCGTCTGGCCCTTCCTCGCTCCGGCTTTCAACCGGAGCCTGCTTCTGTCGCTGAAAACACAGTTCGACCGCGATGGAGTCTGCAGGCAGAGCACCGCCTACAACTGCGGCCCTGCGGCCGCGGTCACCGCCCTCCGCAGGCTGGGGTTTCCTGCGGAGGAGGGGGAGATCGCCATCCTGGCCCACACCAGCAACGCCATCGGGACCCCGGGGGACCTCCTTGCCTCGGCCCTTCAGGACCGTTTCGGTGGTGAAGGGCTCCGGTGCCAAAATCGATATTTCGAAACCATCGCCGACCTCAAGGCGGCGGGCCTGACCCTGGCGGTGATTCGGTTCGGGCTCCTCGTGGATCACTATGTTGTAGTGGAGAGGGTGGAGGAGGGGCAGGTGGTGGTGGCCGACCCGTTCCGGGGGCGTCGCAGCCTGCCCAGAAGAGGGCTAATCTCGCTGCTTCACTTGATCCTAGGGGCAGACAGCAATGCTGGTTGCGCGCACGGATGCACCCGAGGGGATCTTAACCGCGGATAGCACCGCGCGCAGTGCGAACAGCGTAGTCGCCTTGGCGAACCGGCAGTGTGATCCACTCGTCCCACCTCACGGGACGCAGTGCTTCCGCACGGGCATCATCACCAAGCTTGCGCGTCTTGTAAGTGAGGAGCGGCCGCAACGTCGCGATGACGGAAACGAGTCCGGCATCCACGAGGTTGGCGATCACTGCCTCGTTGCTCGCGTGTCGCGAATTCAGGTGGCGAAAAAATGCGTTTTGTCGCGGAGGTGCAAGGCGAGTTATCACTGGAGCAAGTGCTGCACGGTAGGATTGCGTGCGGCGAAGTTTATCGGCACGGTTGCCGAGAGATCGAAAAGGACAGGGTCGCATCAGCCGAATATTTTATGAGCATTATCATCGTCGATGTAGAATCGGATGGGCCGATTCCTGCGGAGTTTTCCATGGTCTGTTTCGGTGCGGTTCTTTTCGACGACCCTCTGGAAACATCATTTTACGGGAGGACGAAGCCTATCTCGGATCGGTTCGTCCCCGAGGCGCTGGCCATCAGTGGATTCTCCCGCGATCAACACCTTGGATTTGATGATCCTAAAACGGTCATGGAATCCTTCGCCGCTTGGCTGGCACAAAACGCCAACGGCCGGGCTGTCTTTGTTTCCGACAACGTCGCGTTCGACTGGCAGTTCATCAATTACTACTTTCACCGTTTCCTCGGTCGGAACCCTTTCGGATTTTCCGGTCGCCGGATCGGCGATCTGTATGCCGGTCTTGTCAAAGATGCGTCTAAGGCGACAGAGTGGAAAAAGTATCGCGTCACCAAGCATACTCACCATCCCGTGGACGACGCCCGCGGGAATGCTGAAGCATTGCGAAAGTTCAGGGAGTTGGGGCTCAAGATTTGACTCCAACAAAACCGAGGAGTCAGAGCCGAGATCGGACACTACTTCGGGATTGGCGTGGAACGGATCGGATGAAGGGATCGCCAGGCGTTGCTGAGACTCTGAGGATCTAGCGGGGCATTATTATCGCTGCCATATCCCGAGCTAACCTGAGCCTCGAGATCCAGCTCCTCGAGCGGCCGGGAATCCTCGGTAAGATCCCAGACGCGAGCCGCGCTACCACCGCCCGAGGTGATTAGCCGCCTGCCGTCGCTACTGAAGGCCACAGCAATGACGTGTGGTGGGTGCAGCAGTGACGGTGTAACGGCCTCGCCGGTGTTCCGATCCCAAAGGCGGATCACTCCCGCTCCACCGCCGGTGAGAAGGAGCCGACTGTCCGGGCTGAACTGAACGAGATCCGGTCGATATCCGTGGGGCAGTGGAGCACTCGCGCGCAACTGTGTTCGAGCATTCCAAAGGTGAGCCGTGCCATCCTCGCTTCCAGTCCCTACCGATAGTCCGTCTGAACTCACTGCGACGCACAGAACTCCATCTCGATGCAACATCACAGGGGGGATGAGTCGTCCCGTGAGAGCGTCCCAGATCTGCGCTTCACGCTCGTCCAGGGTGCTGTCGGTCGAGGCCGTGACCACGCGATTGCCATCGGCACTAAAATGAGCCTCACTCACTTGACCTAGAGTTTCGAGTGCCGGACATTGCATCTGCCCATCGGTAAGCCGCCACACCCGGGCACGACGGTCAGCAGAGAGGGTGAGGGCGAGAGAGCCATCACGATTCAACTCCACCGCCGACACAGCTTCGGCGTGTTGCATCACGGGCGAGAGTAACTCTCCGGAGTTCCAATCAAAGAGCCGCGCAGCTCCATCGTCGCAAGCAGTCAACACTTGCATCCCCAGCGAGTTAAAGCAGGCCTTGCGAACGGGCGCCGGATGAACCAAAGATCTCGAAGCGCAGCCGATGGATTCGCTCGGCTTCCGGACGCCCCACTTCAAGGCGAATCGCCTCCACCGCCCAGTGGAGTGCCCGAATCGCGTTGCCGTCCTCGACCATCCGGTTTGCCGTGGCGACATTGAGCCGCACGAGTTGCTGACGACGCTCCTCGGTCTGCAGCGCAAGCTGGCGATTGGTTGCGGAGATTCTCCAGCCCATGATTCCTGAAACGGCGGCGATTGCCGCAAGAGCGAGGGAGGCCGTGGCTAAGATGGCGAACACCACCGGATGACGCCGCGCCCATTTTCCCACCCGCTCCTGGAGGGAAGCGGGCCTTGCCTGGATCGGCTCGAACCGTTTCCATCTCTGGAGATCCAGCGCCAACATCTCAGCGGATCCGTAGCGACGGGACGGTTGTTTCTCCAAACACTTTAAGCAGATCGTCTCGAGATCTCTATCCACGCTGGGGTTCCACTGGCTCAAAGGCCGCGGCTCGCGTTCTACTACCTGGTGGAGGGTTTCCAGTGTGGTGGCGCCAGCAAAGGGAGGTTCGCCGCAGAGCAGTTCGTAGAGCACAGCCCCAAGGCCGTAAACATCCACTGCCGTAGTCAGGCGGGGAGAGTTTCCCGCAGCCTGCTCAGGCGAGATGTAAGCAGGCGTGCCGAGCACCGCGAGAGTGTGAGTGATTTTCGACTCATCAAGCTTGCGAGGCTCCCGCCCTCCACCAGCCTCATCGTGAAGAAATGCTGTCCACCGGATTCACCCACTTCATAGATCGGAACGATGTTCGGATGATCAAGACTTGCGGCGGCGGCGGCCTCGAAGCGAAATCGTTCCACGGAAGCCGGTGAGGCCCACTCCCCGGCGAGAATCAGTTTTAGCGCGACGATTCGGTTCAACTGAAGATGCTTCGCTTTGAACACCACTCCCATGCCACCTCGCGCCAGCTCCTCAATCAGAAGATGCCCCCCGAGCTCACGCCCTTCCTGCGTTTCCCCCTCCTCCAACCTGCTCCCTCTCAATCCGGCTGCCGTATTTTGAGGAAACCCAATCTGACTCGTCAGAACCGGCCGGTTTTGCCTGTTCGCAATCCTTCCACCCTCTCTTTCAGCCAATTCTGTAGCGTGCGCCGTATCGGCGCATCCCCGCCCCGATCGTCCGATACGGACGACGCTACAGAAGATGGAAACCGCGTGAGGAACGCGCGCTGCAGTTCTGCAGTGTGGGCCGTATCGGCCCATCCCCGCTCCCTCTTCCGAGAAACCACGAGTGGATCGGCTCTGTCCGGCCAGCCCCATCGAACTCCGCTTTCAACTGCTGAAGGACCTGAGCGATGACCGTTTCTGCCCAACGCTCCTCAAAGGTTCTCTCGGGCGTGCGGAGGTCAGGAACATCGAGGCTCGGTTGATCTTCGGAGAGCACCTCATCGAGTGAGAAAGTCACTTGCCCACCCCCGCGCTTCAGCGCGGTCCTTCGACTCCACTCGTTTGACAGGAAGCTTGGAAAAGACTGGAACTGCGCGATCTACAGCGGTGTGCAATTCCCATCGAACGCGAAGGTCATGATGTCCTGCGGTGAGGGACTTCATGACCTTCGGCGAACCCTGCGCCTATAGGGACGAAAGACTATTGCCTGTCATTTGCCAACGCACTGACCTCGTCCGGGCGCAACGCGCGGTTGTAGACGCGAACCGTGTCCATGAAGCCTTTGAAGTTTGTGTTCCGATCTGGATTGTTATTCGCGGAGGAGTAGACACCGATTCGACTCTTTGAATTGTTCGGGTAGACAAAGGCGGTATCGATCCTCGTCGCCTGTGCCACTTTTGCGCCATTTCGGTAGAGGGTGAACTCTACGCCGCTCAAGCTGGTCGAAACCGTCACCGCGACATGCGTCCAGGTATTAAACGGGAAGGGCGATGCATCACGCACGGGCAGGGTTGGCCCGGGAGTAGAAGGTGCGTTCGGCAAGCCGAACACCAGCGTGGTATCACTTTGGAGATAGAGCACAGGGGAGCGATCCTGCCCGACAATCACCCTATCTGCTCCAATTCCCTCGGTAGGATTGATCCAGGCAGAAAGTGTGTAGCTGCCCTGGTAGGCCCAGCCGCTATTGGCGGTGCCGTTCCCCACAACGACACTCGCCCGAGCCTCGTCAGAAAAGTTCGCATCCGCGTCAAACTGATAGGCTCGATCGAGGCGATCCATTTGATCGCGCGCCGGTATGAGGAAAGGGGCACCCATATCGGCAGTGCCATTCTTGGCATTCCCGCTGGTATCGGAAAGGCTCTTGGCGGTGAACAAATACTCTCCAATCAGTCCAGCTGTGGGGAAGGCCACGGTGGTGACGTTCCTCGTCGCGTTGGCAGTGAGCCCATTCGCGTCGCGAACGGTAGCGATGATGGCAAATGTAGCGCCACTCGCGTAACTGTGGTTGGTGGCATACGATAGCGAGGAACTGCCATTCCCACTGATCACGGAATTAGGTGTCCCATCTCCCCAGCTCACAGTCACGTTCACAATCGATGGGTTGCCCGAGGCAAGCCCCGACACGCTCACCAGCGTTTGTGTGACCCCCGGCATATCCAGTGAGAGAGTGGGAGGCAGGATGGTGTAGCTTAAAGGGTTGGTTTTCATCGTCCTCACTTCCGCGAAATCGCTGAATCCGTCCCGGTCGGTGTCTTTGAGCCTGGGGTCAGTGCCCAGCGCTTTCTCCTCGGCATCCGTCAACCCATCTTCGTCGGTATCCACAAACCGCGCATCCGAGTACACCGGCCGCGGGGGCTGCCCCACGACATGCACCGTCCAACCGGTGCGGACCTCGTCGTAGTCGTTGATTCCGTCACCATCGGTGTCCGCAGAGTGATCCGAGGTGCCATACAGATATTCTTCCCGATCGGTGAGGTTATCGTGATCTTCGTCCGTTACATAGAACAGGCTCAGCGTATCCTGCGGCAAGAGTCGGATTTCATCAAAATTGACAGCAGGCGCGTTCGGATCAAACCGACTCCACGAGACCACCCACCAATGCCGGTTGATCGGATCTACGGAGACACCCCGGATGGAAGTCAGAATACGGACGCCCGTTTTGCTGTTCGCCTGAACGGTGTAGGGAATTCCGCTCGGCTGGAGACCAGAGCTCAGATACTTCTCCAGGACATCCTTGATCAAAACTCCCTTGGGATGACCGTGTTCGTCAATTTCTACGTTCGTGGCCACTCGATATCGCTCCACGCGCCCTGTCCTGCCTCCGACCACTCCGTGGCCGAAGTCGATGGTGATACCGGCTGTGAGTGGGGCGTTGGTGTCCTGCAGGAACTTGAAGTCGCGGCTTTGGGAATCCAGGAGATCGAAGTTGCCGACCACGAAGATCAACTGAGTTGGATCTCTCAGCAGCTCGGTGATCACGTCAGGGCTCACGTTGTCGTTTGCCGCCCTCAATGGGGAACTGGTTGCACCGGCGGCGAGGGTAACGCCGTTCCCAGCGATCTCGACGACCAGCGTGGCGACAGGCAGCGGTGAAGACGGATCGACAGGATTGCGCCGTAACGCGGTGAGAGCGATGTTGCGGAGTGTGAAGGCAACATCCCCTTCGTTCTTCAGGCGCACCAGCAGCGAAATGCTACCCGAGGAAGTCGCCGTCTGGGATGTGGACGAGTCCTCCTTGTAGTTTTGATACTGCTGCTGGGCGCTCCGCGTGGAGGACTGGTCCACCGTCAGCGAGCTTTGCTGCACGTAGCCAGCAGACACTCCCACCGTGGCCGAGGCTGAAACGGTCACCCCGGGGGGGAGCCCCGCTGTGGCTTCGACACCTGCGGTGATCGAAGCGCTTGCTTCGATCGATGTCTGTGTGCTGGATGCATCGCTCCGCCGCAAGGTTTGATCGGAGGACTCGCCGAGAGTTTGCGTGTAGCTCTTCGTCCCGGTGGCCGAGTTTTGATACGTGACGTTCAGCCTCAAGACCACGCTGTTTCCATCGATATCCACCACCGGACCCGGAAGGTCCGACACCAGGGAGTTTCGATTGTTGAGAAATTCGAATCGATCCAGAAGGCCGTCGCCGTCGGTGTCAGGAAGATTGGGAGAAGTGTGCCGTTGCAATACCTCGCCAGAGTCGAAAAACCGGGGATCGCCTTGGGCATCGTTGTCCGAGTCTACCGCAGTCGGGTTGGTAAAATATCGACTCACCTCCTCGAGATCCGTCAGTCCATCTCCATCGGTGTCCACCCTTCGTGGATCCAGGCCGAGTGCGCGCTCTTCCCCGTCGCTGAGGCCATCGCCGTCGGTGTCGTACATCCCGGGGTCGCTGGTCACCGTGGATTGGTGGATCTGGCCGCTCGCGTCCGTGGTGACGACGGTCCATCCCTGTTCTTCGATTGCGTTGGAAAGCCCATCGCCATCGGGGTCATCAGGGGAACCGCCGCGCGTGATCCTGTAAAACCGGATTCCCACGGTCGGTGCCGGAGCAAGGAACGAGTAAATGTTCGCGCCCTGAACGGTGAAAGTCGTTCCAGCGGACGGCTGCCATGCGGCGGTCGCCCCCAAACCGGGGGAGGTCTGGACCACGTAGTTAGTGCCGGGCGCGGTGTCTGAAAATAGGAGCCGAATCTTGGAGTTCGGCAGGGATTGTGATGAGACTATCCTAATTTCAGCGCGGGCCAAAAGTGGGAGCGCGAACAGCGTCAGGAGACTGAGGAGGCGGATCAATGAGGATTGATTCATAGAATGCAGACGTTTCGAGGGATTGGATGGCAGGCTCACAGGTTCAGCACTCATTTGGTTAGTGTTTGCCTGTATCTACAAGAGACCCCGCGATTCGGATAGCAGAATTCGAAAAGTAGGCATGATCCGTTCAGAGGGAGGGGGAGAGGAAACGGGTCGAGGGGGAAGTGGGTCTCCAAGCTTTTCGAACCAAGAAGGGCAGATTGGGCTGATTTAGCGGAAAAACCGCCTTGCTAAATCGTGTGAGGAGCATTTATCTACCCGCTCTTCTGAGTGGCTGGAGAGCTCAGTTGGTAGAGCAGAGGACTGAAAATCCTCGTGTCGCCGGTTCGATTCCGGCTCCAGCCAC
>JAYTTC010000201.1:0-2171 GCA_043745255.1 Verrucomicrobiales bacterium | reverse complement strand
TACGACTCGCTCGGCGGACAATATTCTCGCTTCCTAATCGAGGAGTTTCTTCCGGCGGCGATCAAGCCTTACAACATCACTCCGGATCCTGCGGGGCGTGCGATTTGCGGAATCAGCTCTGGAGCCATCTGCGCTTGGACGGTTGCTTGGGAGCGGCCTGATCAGTTTTCAAAAGTGGTCAGCCAAGTGGGCAGCTTCACCAATATCCGCGGAGGTCATGCGTATCCGGCGCTGATTCGAAAGACGGAGCGGAAGCCGATTCGCATCCATCTGCAGGATGGATCGGGGGATCTCGACAATCTTCATGGAAACTGGCCGCTGGCCAATCAGGAAATGGCGGCCGCGTTGAAGTTCGCGGGTTACGACTATCGATTTGAATTCGGAGATGGCGGCCACAACGGCAAGCAGGGAGGGGTGATCCTACCGGAAGCGCTTCGATGGATCTGGCGCGACTATCCGAAACCGTAAACGATCCAGACCCAGCAAAACTCAATGAACCCGAATCCATATCGTTGTTCCCGCAGCCCACAGACGGCGCTTTCCGTCGACTGGCTGCTCGCTGCCGTTATCCTCGCAGGCTGTCTCCTCAGCGCCCCACTGCAGAGTCAGAACTTGAGAGGGGATGAAACTCTGGTGAAGGTATTAGTCGAGGGCGAGCCATGGCAATTGATGGCTCAAGGTTACAAGTTTACCGATGCGGCCTGCGCGGATGCCGAGGGAAATTTCTATTTTGCCGATGTCGCCGCGGGAAACTCAATCAACCGAATCGATCCCGCGGGGAAAGTTTCTGAGTTGATCACCAATACTCCCCGGATCAGCGGACTAAAGTTTGGACCGGATGGAAGGATCTATGCGTGCACTCAGAATCCGAAGAAGCAGGTGGTGGCATTCACACTGCCGGAGGGCACTCTGACGGTGCTTGCCGACGACGTTCAACCGAACGATCTGGTGGTTTCTCGCAAAGGGAATGTTTATTTCACTGAGACTGGAAAAGGACAGGTAACTCTGATCGATACCAACGGACATGTCCGGGCCGTCGCCACCGGAATCAACGCTCCGAATGGAATTGGGCTCTCCCCAGACCATGGCACGCTGGCGGTTTCTGAGTACGTGGGAAGTAATGTCTGGGTGTATCGGATCAATGGGGATGGAACGTTGAGCGGCGGTGATCGCTACATGGAACTCCGAACTCCAGTGGGGAGCTCTCGGAGCGAAGGGGATGGGATGGCGGTCGATGCAGACGGCCGATATTACGTTACCTCAGCTGTGGGAATTCAGATGTTCGATTGGACCGGCCGATTGAGTGGAGTGATCGCCCGTCCGCAGTCAAAGGGGACGGTGAGTGTGGCCTTGGCCGGACCCGAATTGTCGTACCTCTATGCCTGTTCTTCGGATAAAGTGTACCGCCGAAAATTGAAGGTCAAAGGAGGCCCGAATCCGTTGTCTGGGGTGAGATGAGCGGGACCGAAGTCGCGTGAGGGCATGCTCCCTGTAGTTCTGTAGGGTGGGTCGTATCGTCTCATCCCCCGGTGGGACGGAAGCCGAACACAGCCGTTCTCTTTTTAGATTAGAAGACAGGGAATTCGGACGGCTTTCGTCCGCAGCGTGCGACTCCGGAGGTCAGAATTCCTCAGGGCCAAAGGCCCGACGTCATCCCAGCCTTGGGCAACGCCCAAGGAGCAGGGTTCACCGACACGCCAGAGGGCTGAAGGCCCGATCCATCGGCGCGGGTGATAGAGCGGGGCCTTCAGCCCTTTGGCGTGTTTTTGCGGCGTTGTCCTGGGGCTTTTGGCCCCAGGCTGGGATGAGGCCGCGCCGTTGGCGCTGAAGTCCGATGGGGCCAAAGGCCTACCCCAGATTGGGCCATTGGCTCCGGTTCACGGCCGCAGCGTGCGACTCCGGACACCGCGTGAGGCATCCGTGAGAGAGTTGACGTCACGAGACGCCGCTACCCTTTTGGCAACTACTGTCGCACGATCAGTTCAGCAGACTCGCTCTCGATGCTCACCCACCCGTTCGGGGTCTGGTGTCTCACGATCACGCTATACTGTCCCGCGTCGCCGAGGCTGGCCTTCGGGAGGCTGTAGGAGATGGCCTCCGCTTTCGCGATGGGGACTCCGTTGAGCAACCACCGGTATTCCAGCGGTGCGTTGCCAGTCGCTTGCACCTCA
>JAYTTC010000200.1:0-7987 GCA_043745255.1 Verrucomicrobiales bacterium | reverse complement strand
AGGCTTTCTCCAAGGATCCAGATCTCACCCACTTTTAATTGCACCCCGCTTCCAACGTTGTCTCTACCGCCGCAGACCGCTACAACCCTTTCCGTGATCCGGAATGCCATTCGTCGCATCCTCACCGTTGCCCCCGGGCACGGCGCAGGTCTCACCTTTCTCTGTCTTCTCCTCGCGTTTTCTCCCATGCAAACCCGGTGCGCCGAGACCCGATCGCCCTCCCTGGAACAAACCTCGTTCTCACTCGCGGATACCAATCTAACTATTGAGCTCGTAGCGGCCGAGCCGGAAGTCGTGAGTCCGGTATCGATGGCCTGGGACGGCGAGGGACGATTGTTCGTCGCAGAGATGATCGATTACCCAGTCGGGCCCACTGCAGGGCGCATCCGGATGCTCGAGGACCGAGACGGCGACGGACGCGTGTTTCCAAGCAGCGCGCCGCCACGAACCTTCAATCAGGAGTCTACCAGTCATTTCAATGCACTCGCGGGACTTACCCTGTTTCGCGGCGATGCCCTTCCCGCCTCTTACTACGGAAACGCGTTCGTCGGGGAGACTCTCCGAAATCTCGTGCATCGACGCGTATTGGAGCCTCGAGGCACAACCTTCACGGCACGCCGAATCGAAAAGGAGAGCGAGTTTCTCACCTCTACGGATCCGTGGTTTCATCCGGTGAACTTCGCCACCGGGCCCGACGGGGCACTCTATGTGGCGGACTTCTACCGGCTCTGGGTCGAGCATCCCGGTTTCGTTCACAGCGAGATGAAGGACCGTGTTGATTGGCGTGAAGGATCCCAGCACGGGCGGATTTGGCGGATTCGGACCCAAGCGGCGAAGCCTCCTTCCGTTCGCGCCCAGCTCGACAAGGCAACTCCCGATGAACTGGTGGCAAATCTCAACCACCCAAACGGATGGTGGCGCGACATGTCTCAACGACTGTTGGTGGAACGACGAGACCCGACATCAATCCCATCTCTCAAAGCCGCCGCCACCCGTTCCACCAAACCGCAGGGCCGCGTTCTTGCGCTCTGGACCCTGGAGCTCCTGGGCGGCCTGGATGAGACGAATCTTCTGACCGGCCTAAGCGATCCCGATGCGCGAGTGCGAGAGACTGCAGGTCGGTTGACCGAAGGCCATCTGACGAACTCAGCACCCTCCTCTCTCGCAAACCGTTTGGCCCATCTCGCGACCTTCGCAGGGCTAGGCACCGGATGGGCCGCAGTCGATCCGTCGTGGCGAGACCGACTCGCTCCGCTTCTGGAAAAAGAGGAACGAAGCCGTTGGTTCAAGGAATTGATCGACACAGCTCACAACACCGCAGTGAATTCAACAACCGATGGTGCCGCACAACTTTTTTCGTTACGGGCCCTCGCGCATGCCGGCACGCGTGATACATTCGCGCGGCTGCAGAGATTGCTAGAAGCCCCGAATCCAGACTCCTTGCAGCTCAGTGCCGCGACCGTGCTGGGGGAAACGAATGATCCCGAGCAACTGCGTGGGGCGATCCTTCGATGGAATAAACTCTCGATTCGCGTCCGCCGCGCGCTTCTGAGCGCCAGCTTGCGATCCACCAGCACCCTTCTGGTCTTGATAGAATCCCTCGAACAGGGACGCATCACCACGGAGGAACTCGACGCCTCTCAGAAACAAACGCTTAGACAGTTGAAAATCCAAGAACTGGCGGATCGCCTGGAAAAAGTGCTTGGGCCGAAAGTCTCAATCGATCGACAGAAGGTCGTGGAGATGTTTCAGCCCGCGTTGGCACTCGTCGGCGAGGGGCGTCGGGGAGGCGCGATATTCGCGAAAAACTGCCTCAGCTGCCATCGCATTCTTAACCAGGGTCAGACGGTCGGCCCAGATTTGTCAGGCCTTGCTACTCGTCCCAAGGATGCCCTGCTCATCGACATCCTCGATCCCAGCCGACAGATTCCTGATGACTTCGTGAGTTACAATATCATCACGACCTCTGGCGACACGTTGAGCGGACTGATGGCGTCGGAAACAGCAAGGGGTGTGACCCTGCGTCGACCGGGAATCGCGGACGAACTCATCCCCCGCGAACGCATCGCTGCGCTGCAGGCCAGCGGTCGCAGCCTGATGCCCGATGGAATGGAGGTGGGCCTCTCCTCTCAGGATCTGGCGGATCTGCTCGAATTTCTTCAGCACCCTTCTGAAAAATCGCTTCCCCCGGGAACCTGAGAACGCACCTCCACTCCTCCGTTCTTGCCCAAAGTTGAGCCAGCCCCGGTGCCTTGAGAGCCCGTGCTGTCGTCAGATGGGACACCCGCCTCACAAAATAGCAGGAATCGGCCGGAACTGCGTAATCTGTAATGGGCGTGTGCCCCCACGCGGCGATCTGAATCAATCCAACCTCACTGGATTGAGGTCCCACTCAATCCCGCTGCAACAAATCTGTAACAAAGCCAACTTGCCCTTCGCCCCACCATCGGCGACATTCCAGAACTCATGTCGTTCCGCGTTGTAACTACAAGCCGTGCCCCTTCCGGTTCCCGGACAGGCGAGTCGCGATCTACCTCCGTTCTCTCTATGATTCGTTCGTTTAACCGCACCCGATTGTTCCAAGCGCTCATCGCCTCTCTAGTCCTCTCGGCGCTTGACCGCAACAACGCTCTAGCGCAGCTCAACACAACCAACTATTTCATCATCGAGTCCGAGGATTTCAACTTCAGCAAGGGCCAGACGCTCGATGCAGCCAGTCAGATGCCCTATCTGGGAGGGGCCTATACCGGGAAGAGCAACGCCACCAACTCCGTCGACTTCAGTCGGGTCACCGACGGGAGCAGTCCGCTCTACCGAAACGACGCCCGAATTCCGATTCTCCTCAGCCCAGACCTAAATCGAGAAGCGTGGACCGTCACTCAAAACTATCGACTGGGAGCGATCCATGGAAACGAGTGGTTCAACTACAGTCGTAAGTTCGCGCCTGGGAAGTACCGGGTGTACGCAGCCATCTCACACGGGGATACTGGAGACGGTCTCTGCCAGGGAACTCTTTCCTATGTGACGGGCGCGGCGACCAACACCACCCAGACGGTGGTGAAGAAGGGAGCGTTCGCCGCACCTGGAACCGGGAGCTATGACGTCAATGCGGTGATCCCTCTCCGGGACACGCTTGGACGATTGGTGATTCTCGACGTCAATACGAACCAAAACATTCGCTACACGGCGGTCAGCGGTTATCCCGACTACATCAAATTCGTTCGAGTGCAGCCCCCGGCGATCGGCACGCAACCGATGGACGTGACGGTGACGGAGAATCAGCCGGCTACCTTCTCGCTCACTCTCGGATCCGAGGATCCCGCCGCGTTCCAATGGCAAACCAACCAGGTGAACGTCTCCAAAGCCACCAACCTCGTGTTCACGGTTGTTCCCCCTCTCGGCGCGGACGGCATGGTCGTACGCTGCGTGCTGACCAATGTGATCGGCTCCACCACCAGCGCGGAGGTGAGGGTGCACGTCGTGCCGGATATCGCGAAGCCTCTCGCAAGTCAGGCTGCGAACCTGGGCAGCCGCAGTATCCGACTGACCTTCAACGAGCCCGTCACACCTCCGTCAGGACCAGCCACCGGCCACTTCAAAGTCACAGACGGCATCGTCGTGAGCGCCGTCGTTGCAGGCCCCGCCCCGGAGACGCTCGATCTGATTCTCGGAACTCCGCTCCTCTTCGACCACAGCTACACGGTCTCCATCAGTGATGTCCGGGACAACGCAACGACCCCCAATACCATTCTGCCAAACACTTCGATCGGCTTTACCGCGGTCGAACTGTTTGGACAGGACATCGGACGTCCGGGCATCGCCGGAAGCACCGTACGAGTGCCCGGCGGATTTGACGTGACCGGTGCCGGCAATGACATCGCAAACAGCAACGACCAGTTTCAATTCGGCTGGACGCCCATGACCGGCGACTTCGACATTCAGGTACGAGTGGCCAGCGCCACGATCACCGACGCCTATCTCCACGCCGGCTTGATGGCGCGTGAAAGCCTGGCGACAAACGCCGTCTTCGCGGCCTCCTTCGCGTCGTCGGCACAGCTCGGGTGTTTCTTCGAGTATCGCAAGACCGTAGGCGCTGCGGCAGCCAGCGCCGCACCGTTGGAAGGAGCGCCCGTGAACTATCCGCAAACCTTTCTGCGACTCCAACGCAAGGGTAATTTATTGAGCGGCTATGCGAGCTTCGATGGTCAGAGCTGGGTACCACTCGGGAGCAATTCCTTCACAACCTTGTCGAACACAGTGCTGGTAGGGGTCGCGGTGGCCAGCGAGAGCAGTCAGACAGCGAGCCGGGTTCAGTTCCGTGACTACGGTCCAACCGCAAACCCAAACACACTCGTAAACCGGCTTTCCAACCGGGAGCTACTCGGGCCGTCCAGCCGGCGCACCGGACTCATCTTCTCCGAGATCATGTATCGTCCGAAAACGATCGTAGGGTCGACCGCAAACCTAGAGTTCATCGAGATCTATAACGCAGGTGCCATTTTTGAAGAACTGACAGGGTATCAAATCACCGGAGGAGTCCAGTTCAGCTTTCCTGCCGGTCTCACCCTTCAGGCCGGGCAGTTCATCGTGGTCGCGGCCGATCCCGCCGCCGTGCAAGGGGCGTATGGCATTACCGGAGTGTTCGGCCCCTGGACTGGATCCCTGAACAACGCGGGCGACCTGGTACAGCTCAAGGACGGACATGGGGCTCTCAAGCTAGAAGTCATCTACTCCAGTGAAGCTCCCTGGCCGGTGGCTGCGGATGGGGGCGGCGCGTCGATGGTTCTGACTAGCCCCAGCTATGGGGAACCGGATCCTCGAGCGTGGTCAGCCAGCACGCAGATCGGCGGTTCGCCCGGACAGATCGATCCCTATCTTGTCTCCGCGCTGAACAATGTCGTGATCAACGAAATTCTCGCCCACACGCTGCTTCCCCAGGTCGATTTCGTAGAGCTTTACAATCACAGCGTTAGCAGTGCGGATGTGAGTGGCTGCTACCTCACCGATGACCCTAGCACGAATAAGTTCAAAATCCCCGCGAGCACCTCGATCCCCGCGCGTGGATTCATCTCCTTCGATGAAAACCAGCTAGGCTTCGCCTTGAGCGCGGGCGGCGAGACTGTTTACTTTGTGGACCCTACCGGCACTCGAATCCTGGACGTGGTTCGGTTCGGGGCTCAAGAATCCGGAGTGAGCTTTGGGCGCTCCCCGGACGGAGACGCCCATCAGCGTCGGCTCGCAAGCCCCACTCCGAACTCCTCCAACTCGCCTTGGCGTGTGGAAGACGTGGTCATCAATGAGCTCATGTACAAACCGATCAGTGGCGACTCAAACGACGAGTACCTCGAGCTGTACAACCGCAGCGGTGCCTCGGTGGACCTCAGCGGATGGAATTTCACCTCAGGGTTAGTCTACACCATTCCGTCCGGCACTCTCGTAGCACCCGGCGGCTACTTGGTCGTGGCGAAGAACGCGGCGCAGCTCCTGAGCAACTACCCTCAACTGAGCGCTGCAAACACGGTTGGGGATTACTCCGGCACGCTGGGAAATCGCGGGGACCGGATCTCGCTCGCCAAGCCGGTAATCATCCTGTCGACCAATGCGCAGCATCAGGTCACCTCCACCACACTCAATGTCGTGGTCTCGGATCTCACCTACGGGGTCGGTGGACGATGGGGCAAGTGGTCTGCGGGAGGGGGATCGAGCCTTGAGTTGATCGACGCCCATTCAGACAGTCTGCAGCCATCCAATTGGGCGGACTCCGATGAGTCGAGCAAGACAGAGTGGACCGATCTTACCTTCACGGGTGTGCTCGACAATGGCAGCAGCGTGTATGGCCCTGATCGACTCCAGATCATGCTTCAGGGGGCTGGGGAGTGCCTCGTTGACGAGGTCGAGCTATTCAAAGTCGGGAGCACCAACAAGGTGCTCAACGGGAATTTCGAAAGCACCCTGAGCGCTCAGAAATGGGATCTCATGGGAAACCACTTCCTGAGCACCATTGATACCAATGGCGGATTTGGCGGATCTCGCTGTCTGCACATTCGATCCCAGGGCGACGGCGACACCGGAGTGAACAGCACGCGGCGTCCCATCGCGGCAGGCCTGGGCTCCGGGCAGACCGCCACTCTCCGCGCCAAGGCGCGCTGGATTGCAGGATGGCCTGAGATCCTTTTCAGGCTGCACGGTAATTGGCTGGAATACCCGGTCCGCCTGACGGTACCGAAAAATCTCGGCACGCCCGGACAGGTCAATAGCCGGAAAGTCAAAAATGCGGGTCCGGCCATCTTCGAAGTCAGCCACAGCCCCGCGATTCCCCGCGCCAGCCAGCCGGTGGTGGTGACTTGCCGTGTTTCGGACCCGGACGGAATTGGTTCGGTCACATTGCGCTACCGTTACGATCCCGCGGTGACTCTGACCAACGTGGTGATGCGCGACGACGGTGTGGCTCCCGATGCAATCGCAGGCGATGGCATCTACTCCGGTGTCCTGCCAGGTCGCGCGACAGGCCTCGCCGCATTCCGAGTGGAGGCAATCGACTCGGCCGCCATTGCGTCGACCAACGTATTCCCGACGGCAGCACCGACTCAGGAATGTCTGGTCCGATTCGGGGATAACATCCCCTTCGGCACCTTCGGCCACTACCACTTATGGAACACAGCCGCCACCGAGAGTGCGCGCAGTGCGTCAGTGCCGCTGAACAATTACTTCCGGGACGCAACGCTCGTCTATGGGCACGGCAGAATTATTTACAACGCTGGCTTCCGCGACAAAGGCAGTCCTTATCATAACGGTGCTGGCGACTACGCGGTGACCGTGCCGGATGACGACATGCTCTTGGGCGTGACGGATCGTATCTTCGGTGCCACGGGGAACGGCGGCAGCGAACAGAGCGGGCTGCGCGGTCAGGTGGCAAACTGGTTCAGCCGCGAGCTCGGACTTCCCTATCTCCACGCCCACTATATCCTGCTTTACCGAAACGGAGGCCTGCATCAGACCGTTTCCGAGGATGCCGAGCAGCCGAATAATTACTTTGCCGAGTCCTGGTTTCCCTCGGGGGTCTCCGGCGATCTCTACAAGATCGCGATCTGGTTCGAGTACGGCGACAGCAATACCGGCACCGATAACGCGACGAGCGCGACAATAGAATCGTTCAAGAGCGGCGGGGCCTATGACATGGCTCGCTATCGATGGAACTGGCAGTACCGCGCCACCGACACCGCGAACAACTATACCAACTTCTTTAAACTAGTGGAGTCGGTGAACGCGGTCGGCGACCACGTCCCGGGAACGATGGCACTCGCGGACATGGAGGAATGGATGCGCGTCTACGCCTACCACCGCATGATGGGCAACTGGGACTCTTGGACCTACAACGTCGGACAAAACATGTATCTGTATCATCAGCCCGGCGCGAAATGGAAGCTGATGCCCTGGGACATCGATTTTGTTCTAGGCTTGGGGGACGGAAATAACGCCGCACTCCTCGGTGGTATCGACTCGGTCGCGAACACTCGCTTCTACAACAATGCGACCTTCCGACGCATGCTCTACCGCGCTTTCCTGGATGGAATTGCCGGACCTATGCAACCTTCCCGCTACGTCCCACAGATCGAAGCCCGCCGCCTCATCCTGTCGCGCAACAAGATTCCCGGGCTCACGTCGCCCGCAGACATAAACGGCTACATCGATGGACGCCGCGAGTACCTGCGAACTCAAATCGCGGCGAGCGATGTCCCGTCCCTGGAGATTGCGAACAACAGTGGGAACAGCTTCACGTCTTCGACCTCGGTCACGAATATCACTGGGGTGGCTCCTTACAAAGTTGCCACCATTGAAATCAACGGGATCCCCTATCCTGTCCAATGGACTGGATTCAACACCTTCTCCATCCGCTATCCCCTGGCAAAAGGAGTGAACGTCCTCCACGTGATAGGTCTGGATCTACGAGGCGTTCCGGTGGCTGGCTCGAGCGACACCCTCACCA